>JAYTZB010001243.1:0-1649 GCA_043742085.1 Polyangiaceae bacterium | reverse complement strand
GCGACGACGCGCACGATGCCGGGGTGACTGAGGCCGGCCAGCACGCGGCCCTCACGGCCGAAGCGCGCCTCCTCGCCAGCGTCGACACCGGGGATGGCGATGACCTTCAGGGCGACGGGCGACTTCGACACTTCGTCGGTGGCGCGATAGACGATCCCGACGCCGCCGCGACCGACCTCGCGCTCGATCACGAAGCGGCCCGCGAGCAGCCCCTGAAATGCCGCGACCATCACGTCTTCGAGCGTACCGGAAACGCGGGCGCGTGCGCAGTCTCCGCCGAGGCACCGCTAAGTCACGCCGACGTCACGCCGCGGGCGGGATGACCGCCTTCTTTCCGAGACCGACCAGGAACAGCTCGTAGCTGTTCGTGCGCGTTCCCTCGGGACGGATCGCGCGCTCCTCGCCGAAGATGCGCTTCACTGCCTTCTTCGCGAGCGCGAAGTCTTCGCCCATGAAGATCTTGCCGACGAACGCGCCGCCCGGCTTCGCCAGCTTCTCGGCGACGGCGAGCGCGCGCATGAAGAGCTCGAAGCTTCGCGTCTGGTCACCGATGCGATTGCCGGTCGTGTTCGGCGCCATGTCGCTCAGCACCACGTCGTACGGGGCGAACATCTCGAGGGCGTCGTTCTCGAGGGACAGCGCATCGCCCTGCAGGAACGTCGCGTTCTTCGGGATGGGGACGGTGATCTCCTGGAGATCGACGGCGAGGAGCTTGCCGTTGCCCCCGATCTTCTGCGCCGTGTAGAGCATCCAGCTGCCGGGCGCGGCGCCGAGATCGAGCACGTGCATCCCCTGCTTGAGGAGGCGGATCCGTCGATCGATCTCCTCGAGCTTGAAGACACTCCGCGCGGGATAGCCCTGTTGCTTCGCCGCGACCGTGAAGTGGTCCGCGCCCTTGTACGGGTTCTTCCCGCTCTTGCCCTTCATCTCGATGCCGCCTGCGAGGCATCCTTACAACACGGCAAGATGATTGGCTCCCTCGTCGCACATCGTCGATGGAACGCCGGTGAACCGCGGCGGATCAGCGGAGCCCCACCCTCGTGTCCTGACTGCGTCTCATCACCCACGCACTTGGGCCGAGATCCGGGGTGCGGCCCGTCGTTTGCGACGCCTGCGGCCATGGACCACTGGTTGCAGCTCCACCCGCAAGATGAACCTCAAGTGCGTTTTCCACGTCAGCCCTGCGAGCATCCGGACGCCCGAGCCGCAGGCCGTTCGTGCACGCATGCCGAGCCTCCTCGACCTCGACATCGAGTGGAACGACCAGCCGGAGCCGCGCGGAACCTCCCACGAGACGTGGCAGCGCGCGCGCGGCTGGTCCTCGGAAGACTGATTCTCTAGCGGCCGGCCTTGCGGAGGCGGGTCTTCACGGCGTGACGGACGAGGACGACGCTGTTCTCGTGGCCGGGGAGGCCGCCCTCGATCATGAGGAGGCCCTTCTCGGAGTTGATGCGCGCGACCTTGAGGTTCA
Source organism: Polyangiaceae bacterium (assembly GCA_043742085.1). Classification (GTDB taxonomy): domain Bacteria; phylum Myxococcota_A; class Polyangia; order Polyangiales; family Polyangiaceae; genus Labilithrix. The sequence continues at coordinate 178 of JAYTZB010001243.1, read as the reverse complement.
GCACGCTGACCGTCTGGTTGCCGAACTGCCCGGGCATCTTGGTGTTGGGGAGCGTGCGACCGGGCGTCATGTTGGTACCGATCGAGCCGCCGTGACGCCGGTACTCGTGCGTGCCGTGCGTGTCGGTGCCGGCGCCGGCGAAGTTCCAGCGGCGCATGACGCCGGTGAAGCCGCAACC
>JAYTZB010001242.1:0-2547 GCA_043742085.1 Polyangiaceae bacterium | reverse complement strand
TGGGGCATCAGTGCGCCGAGGCGATCACCGCCGACCGTGCCGAGCGACGAGATCGCACAGTTGATGGCGAGCTTGCTCCAGCGCTTTCCGCGGAGGTTGTCGGTGGTCTCGACGGGACCGATGGCCTCGAGCGCGCGCGTCAGCGGATCGTGACCGGGTCCGAGCGCGCGCCCATCCATGCGACCGAGCGTGAAGCCGCCCGCGGCGGTGCGCTCGTAGAGCCCGGGCTCGGGCATGGTGGCGCCCCACGCGACGATGCCGCCGATGACGCGATCGTCGCCGATGATCTTCGCGACACGCTCCTCGCAGAGCCCGTTCTGCAGGCAGACCATCGCGCCGTCCGGAGCGAGAAGAGGAGCGGCCATGCGCGCTGCCTCCTCGACCTGCGGCGGCTGCGTCGCGAGGATGACGTAATCGAACGTCTCGCGGGCGGACGCGAAGTCCGACACCCCGAGCGCGACGCGCGCGCGCACGTGTCGCGGAGCGCCTTCGCCGACGAGCTTGAGGCCGCGATCGGAGAGCGCCGCGTGGATGCCCTCGTTGGTGGTGACCGCGGTCACGTCCTGGCCGCTCTCGGCGAGCGTGCCGGCCACGATGCCTCCGATGGCGCCGCATCCCATGACCAGGAATCGCGGAGAAGCGGGAGTAGACATTGGCGCCGACAGTAGCATCATCCCCGTTGCAGGCCAGGCGGGGGACGAGGCATGCTCGCGCCCGTGCGAACCAGGATGTGCGGCAATTTACGGGGTTTGATGGTGGTGGCGGCGCTCGGGCTCTCGACCGCATGCGTCAATCCGAGCGCATCCAGCGCGTCCGGCGCGTCGAACGCTTCCGGCAGCGGAGCGAAGGCGAATGCCAACCCCACCACCCGCGCGCTCCATGCGCTCTTCGACGCGGAGTGGGAGCACGACCTCGCGGAGTCGCCGATCTGGGCCTCCGGCATCGGCGACCGTCGCTACGACACGAAGTGGGACGACGTCGGGCTCGCCGCGCAGGCGCGTCGCGAAGCACACGACCGTGAGGTGCTCCAGAAGATCACGCGGATCGTCCGGAGCGAGCTCTCGCCGAGCGACGCGCTCAGCTACGACGTGTTTCGTTACAAGTACGAGACGGCGGTCCTCGGCCAGCCGTTCCGCCTCTACCTGTTCCCGCTCAACCAGCGCGGCGGGATCCAAACCGCCGACGAGCTGGCCGACGAGCTGCCGTTCGCATCGGTCAAGAGCTACGCCGACTGGAACGCGCGGCTCGCCGTCTTCCCTGCGTACATGGACCAGACCCTCGAGGTGCTGGCCGAGGCCATCCGCGCGCGGATGGTCCATCCCCGGATCGCGATGCAGCGCGTGGTCGCGCAGATCGACGCGCAGATCGTCGCCGACCCCACGAAGAGCCCGTTCTACGCGCCGTAAAGAAGATCGACGCGGGTGTCGCGCCTGCCGATCGCGAGCGCCTGACCGCCGAGGCGAAGCGCCTCGTCATGGGGAGCGTGGTGCCGGCGTTCGTGAAGCTGCGCGCGTTCTTCGTCGACACGTACCTGCCCGCATGTCGCGAGACGGTCGGCGCGTGGGACCTCCCGAACGGCCCAGCGCTCTACGCGTTCACCGCGCGGCAGCACACCACCACGATGCTCACGCCCGATCAGATCCACGCCATCGGCCTCCGCGAGGTGACGCGTATCCGCGGCGAGATGGAGGCGGTGAAGACGCGCGCGGGCTTCGGCGGATCGCTCAAGGACTTCTTCACGTTCCTGCGCACCGATCCGCGGTTCTTCTACAAGGACGGCGCCGAGCTGCTCATCGGCTATCGCGATCTCGCGAAGCGCGTCGACCCCCAGCTGGTGAAGGTGTTCCGCCGCCTGCCGCGCACGCCCTACGGCGTGCTGCCGATCCCGGACGCCGTCGCGCCCGACACCACCACCGCATACTACCGCGAGCCCTCCGCCGACGGCTCGCGCGCGGGCACGTTCTTCGTGAACCTCTACAAGCCCGAGGCGCGCCCGCGCTGGGAGATGACGTCGCTCACGCTGCACGAGTCGGTGCCGGGTCATCATCTCCAGATCGCGCTCGCGATGGAGGAGGAGGGCATTCCCCGGTTCCGCCGGCACGGGGATTACAGCGCCTTCGTCGAGGGCTGGGGCCTCTACGCCGAGACGCTCGGCGAGGAGATGGGCCTCTACGAGGACCCGTACGCCAAGTTCGGACAGCTCACCTACGAGATGTGGCGCGCCGTGCGGCTCGTCGTCGACACCGGCATCCATCAGCTGAAGTGGGATCGGCAGCGGGCGATCGACTTCTTCACGGAGAACGCCGCGAAGTCCGAGCTCGACGTGGTGAACGAGGTCGATCGCTACATCGTGTGGCCGGGCCAGGCGCTGGCGTACAAGATCGGCGAGCTCCGGATCAAGGAGCTCCGCAAGAAGCAGAGCGCGCTGCTCGGCGCGAAGTTCGATCTCAAGGCATTCCACGAGTCGGTGCTGCGGTCCGGGCCGCTGCCGCTCGACATCCTCGAGCGCGAGGTCATGGTGGGCACGAAACCGGAGGGGAAGCGATG
>JAYTZB010001241.1:0-7679 GCA_043742085.1 Polyangiaceae bacterium | reverse complement strand
GGGCGGCTGGTAATCGTTGCACGTCGGTCCGCCTCCGGAGCTCGACGTGCAACTGATCGCGCTGCTGGTCGCGATTCCGAGAAGCGCGACGGTTATCGTGAAAGGAGCGAGACGCATCCCGCCCTTCCTAGCACTCAATGACGGCGACGACGCGCGCGGACGATCGACAGCGCGAGGTAGCCGAGGCCGGCGCCGATCCAGAGCGAGCCGCCGCCGCTGCTGCCGCTCGTGGAGCACGAGAACGACTCGCTGCCGCCATTGGTGCGTGCCGCGGCCTGGTCGCGCGGGGCGGTGCCCACCTGGCTGCAGCCGTCCGACGAGTAGATCGGGCACTGCGGCTGGTTCAGCTCCTTCGTGAGCTGGCGCACGTTGGAGAGGACGGCCTGATCCTTCGATGCCGTCATGATGAGGTCGGCATCGAGCGCGGCGTGCGCGAGGTCGGCGCGGATGCGCGTGACGCGCGACGTGGCGTCGGAGATGCCGTGGAAGAGCGTGGCGACGTCCTCTTGACGCGCCTGCACGGCGGTCTTCGTGACGTTGCCCTGCGCGTCCTTCACCGGGAGGTAGTCGACCTGCGCGGATTGTTCCTGCGGGTCGAGCGCGGGCCCCCCGTCGGGACCGGTGGTCGGTCCGCCGGGATAGCCGCCGTTGTAGTAGCTGCGCAGCACCTGGTTCTCGATCTGGCTGCGGATGACCGTCGTCGAGCTCTCCGTCTCCCAGGCTCGTCCCGCTGCGGCCGCGGCCTTCGCGGTACGGAGCTCGACGTAGTCGCTCTTGCTCGCCGTCCAGTCCCATCCGATGTCCGCGGTGGGGATGAAGAAGCTCGGGAAGTTCTGCGGCTCGTAGCGACCCTCACCGAGCACCCACAGCGAGATGCCGACCGTCGCGCCGGTTCCGGCAGCGACCATGCGTAGCGGCAGGACGGCGCTCGCGCCCTTCGTGGTCACGCGGACGGGTCGCATGTCGGTGACGTTCTTGCCGGGCAAGAGCTTCAGCGCGAGGAAGTCGAACTGCTCGGTGACGTACTTGTCGACGACGGGCTGGACGTCGGCGGGGATGCTGAATCCGTTCTTCGCGAGCCACTGCTCGAGCGCGGTCGCGTCGGTAGCCTTGAGCTGAACGGTCTCGTAGGGACCGACCACCTCCTGCTTCGTGACCACCACGCTTCCGGGCGTCGCGGCCCCCGCGTCGGAGGCGGAAGCCGAGTCGGCGCCGAAGCCCGAAGCGTTGCCGCGGTTGTTGCAGGTCGGCGCCGCGGGGCAGTTGAGCGGCGGCGCCTGGATGCTGGTCCTCGTGGTGTTGTCGAGGGTCTGGAAGACGATGTCTGCGCTGAGGCCGACGTCGACCGTGCCCGAGATCGGCAGCACCCATGCGAACCCCGAGGGGCTGCCGGAGTACTTGATCTGGTCATAGAGCGTCGACTGGTCCTGCGCGATGGTCAGGATCATCCGATGGTCGGTGACCACCGTCGGGCTCTCGCTCGGCGAGGGCGGGGGAGAGAAGCAGCCGCCGCAGGCGCTCGCTTGGCGCTCGAGGGCGTAGCTCGACGTGAGCGCGGCGAACGTCGCCACGGCGATGATTAGGGTCTTGCGCATCGGTCACCTCGGGAAGAAAGGAACGGAGGGAGTCTGGACCGTCCTTCAGCAGCCCGCGTGCCACTCGGCGAACATGCGGAAACAAGGTGGGTTTTCCGCGAGAATTCGCGATGCGTCGAGGCCGCACTCCGACCCGCCGATCGGCTTCGGCGCAAGCTGGCACACGCGCACCAGGCGCCGACCCGCGGCTCGAAAAGCGACGCGCACATGAACACGCGTACCGTTTTTGTTGCCGCTCATGACCGGCTCGGGGTAGAAACCCGGCACTTCACTAGCTTGAGCTTCTACCCGCGGCGCGCGCACCTCCGGTGTTCGCGCCGTGAGTGTTTAAGCCGCTGGAGCCGGCCTGCGGAGGGCGGCGGCGGCGAGCAGGCAGAGGACCGGCGTCGCGACCATGTGGTAGCGGTCCTCGCCGAAGAAGATGGCGTGCGTGAGCACCGTCGTGGCCAGCAGCGACACCGCCATGAGCAGCGCGGGCGGCATGGTCGGTCGGCCCGGCAGCGGGAGCCAGGGCAGCACGCACGCGGCGAGCACGATCGGCCAGAACGTCGGCGTGCCGGCGGCGAACGCGGCATACGCCGCGAGGGCGAGCGCGACGAGGAGCGCGCTCTGCACCATGCGCCCGCGCCGCGCCCGCGCGTCGCCGCCGCGCCCGAGCGACAGCCCGAGCGGCAGCGCGAGCGCGAGGAATGCCAGCACCGAGGCGGCCACGAAGATCCGATGCACGCCGGTCAGGATGCCGCGCACCAGCGCGCGACGGTCGTCGGGCCAAGCTGCCGGCCGCGCCTCGTGCAGGTACTCGACCGCGAACGATTCGTGATCGAACGTGAAGGCGAGCTTCGCCGGGATCAGCCCGAGCCAGCGGCCCGGCGCGCGCTCGATGTTCGCGATCCCGTAGTCGAGCCAGCAGCGATCCTGCTGCACCTGACCGGTCACCTCGCGACAGCCGTCGTCGGAGCGAAGCGTCTCGAAGCGACCCGTCGCACGCGGAAACGATCCGATGGCAAGGTTCCAGCCCGCGTTGGTGCTGACGAGCGCGCACCCATCCATCACGCGACAGTTCCGCGCCGTCCAGGGCAGCACGGGCACGAGCGCCATCCCACAAGCGACGAGCAGCCCGAGCGCGCGCGCGCGCCATCGCGCTCCCGTGCTCACTTCCGCTCCTGTTCGAAGGGCCAGCACCAGGAAGGGAACGCACAGCAACGCTTGCGGTCGGACCAGCGCCGCGATCCCCAGCGCGAACGCCCCGGCGCCGATCCCCATCATCGCTCGCCGCGTCGAGCCGGCTTCGCTCCCTCCGCTTCGTGCCACGCGGATCGCCGCGTAGAAGCCCGCCAGCACGAGCAGCGCCGACAGCGGCTCGGTCATGAGGAGCGCTCCGTAGAGCACGAGCCCCGGATGAAACGCGACCAGCGCGCCGGCCACCATCGCGCGTCGCGGCGACAGCGCCTCCCGTGCGAGCAGCCAGGTGACCACCGCGAGGAGCCCGCCCACGAGCGCGTTCGCGAAGTGCGCGACCGCGTGGCCGGCTCCGAACAACATGTAGAATGCAGCAAGAAAACCGCTGTATCCCACGGGATAATGGCACCACGGATGCCACGTGGGCTGCCCGTCGCGCATGACCTCGTCGGCGTATCCGAACCCGCTCGCGATGTGTCGCGCACCGAAGTCGTAGTAGTGGCCGTCCCACACCGGCTCGCCGGCGAGCGCCCCCGCCACGTAGAGTCGGAGGGCGGTCGCCATCACGAACAGGCCGATGCCGAAGGTCAGCTCGACCCTCGCTCTGGTCACGACACGTTCTTCTCTCGCATCCTTCGCAGGTAGGTGCGCTGGACCTGGGCAGGATCGAGGCGGAGGTATTTCGCGAGCTCGGTCACGAAGCCCCGTACGTACACGATCGCGGGCAGGTCGGCGTAGCCCTCTTCTTCGAGCGCCACCAGGTGCGAGCGCGAGATCTTCGTGCGCGAGCTGATCTCGACGAGCTCGATGCCCTGCGACTCGCGGACCTTGCGCAGCAGGGCGCCGGTGAACTCGGTGTCGGGGCCGATCTCGCGCGCCAGCTCGCCCTGGAGCATGAGCTGCTCCGCGGCCAGCGCGGGCCGCGGCACCGTGCTCGACTGGGCCGGCGCGTCCTCCTCGGCGAACATCGAGAGGTCGTAGGCGCGGCGACGAACCGGATCGAGGAGCGTGTCGTGCGCCTCGTCGACGCGCGCCTGCGCGCCCGAGAGCTCGAGGTCGTCGAGCAGCGACGTCGTGGCGAGACCGCCCGTCGCGTAGACCTCGCGCTGCCGCTTGAAGGCCTTGCGGATCTCCTCGTCGTTCGAGCTGCGACCGATCCCGAGCACCGTGTAGTGATCGGGCGTATCGAGCGGCGCAGGCGGCGTCTGCTCGCGATAGTCCTGTTTCGCCGCGGTGAGCGCCGCGACGCGCCTCGCGATGCGCTCGATGTTGCGCGCGGCCTTCGACGTGGGGCTGTCGACGAGCAGCGGCTTCTTCCGTCGCACCGAGAGCCATACCGTGTCGTCGCTCTCGACCCATCCGAGCTCGTCGAGCTGGATGCCGTAGTGACGGCGGCACAGCGCGCTCATGGTCGTGGCGAGCTCCATGTCGGTGCGCACGCGCGTCTGGTTGACGGCGAGGTAGAGATGCATGCGCTGCGCCTCGGCCCACGCGATCTCGGCGAGGTTCTTGTCGATCTTCGTGAGCGCCCGGATCAGCTCGAGCGGCGCCGGGAGCTTGCCGATCTCCTTGATGGCGCGATCGACGAGCGACAGGCGGAAGCGGTCCTTCACGAGCGCGCGCCGCAGCCGGCGGCGATAGGCAGCGCGCACGAAGCGGTAGGTTGCCTCGATCGCGGGCGGCTCCGGCACGGTCACGCAGATCGCGAAGTCGGCCGCGAGCATCACGTCGAGCGCGAGGTGAGCGTGCCCGGGCCCGACGTTCATGACGAGATAGTCGACGGGCAGCGCGCGCATGCGAGCGAGCCAGCGGCTCTTCCGCCCCGCGCGCAGCTGGAGCGGCGGCTCGATGGCGTCGTGCGGTCCGGGCAGGATCGACAGCCCCGGAACGCTGGTCGGGACGAGCGCCTTCATCAGGTCCTCGGGCGTGCCGTCGAGGGGCGGCGGATGCGCGAGCGCGTTGAGCCCGAACTGCGTGTGCATGTTCGTGCCCGTGGGATCGCAGTCCACCAGCGCGACGCTCTTGCCGAGCTGCGCAAAGTACACGGCGAGGTTCTGCGAGATGAGGCTCTTGCCGACGCCTCCCCGTCCGCCGCCTACCGCGAGAAGCTTCCTCGCTCCACGTACGCCTTCCAGGTGATCGAGCTCGATCGAAGGCGGGGGGAAGCTATCACTCACGGAACGCCGCCTCCTCCACCACGACTCGAGCGCGGACCGCCCGGCGTGCCGGCCCCACCCGGATTGGCGATCGAGCCGGGCGCGACCGAGCCGAGCCGGGCGAGTCGAGCGCGACGAAGGAGACCGAAGATGCGTGCGCCGAGCTCGGGCGCGCGAAACGGCTTGGGGAGGAAATCGTCGGCGCCGCTCGCGAACGCGTCCACCACGTCCCGGGACGAGGGACGATCGGAGAGGATGAGGACCGGCAGCGGCGCCCTCCGCGGGTCGTTGCGGAGGCTGCGCACGAAGTCGAGCGGCTCGATGCCGGTCGCGTGAAAATCGAGGACGAGCGCGTCGAAGCTCGCCTGCTCGAGGAGCGCATGCGCTTCTTCGGCGGTGCCCACCACCTCCACGGCAAGGCCGATCTCGGCGAGCATGGCGCGGATCTCGTCGCGCGTGCGCGGCTCGTCGTCGACGAGGAGGACCCGCGCTGCGAAGGGCACGCGGCTCGACTCGAGGACGCTCGAGGGCGGCGCTTCGCTCTCCATCCACGCCATGCGCTCGCCGGTGCTCGCCAGCGGATCGGGCGCGTTCTCGCTCGGCGCGGCAGGCGCGACGGGACGGGCCGCGCGCATGTGCTCGGAGCGCGCGGCGACGAACGCGAGGAGGCGGTCCCAGTCCCGACGCTCGAACGCGATGTGCGTGTCGCCGGCCGCGCAGACCCCGCGCGCGGCGGCGGCGGTGGCGCGACGTCGCGAGCCGATCTCGAAGATGGCGAGGATCCACTCGCCGTCGGAGACGGTCTCGCCGTCGGGAAGCGCAAGGGAGCCCCGCGCATCTCCGAGCGCGCCGGAGAAGCTCGCGATGCTTTCGAAACGAAAGACGACGCTGCGCAAGGTGGGATGATGTCTAGCCGCATGCGGGCCGGTGCGCAAAGCCCCCAACCAGCCTTCTCGGTCGCCTCGAGGCTCGTGGCTGGTTCCGACCCTCGCCTTCGCCCGTGGCTCGGTGGTAAGCTGCCGCCCGCACGCATGGCCTTCAAAGCGTTAGCGTTCGGAATCGTTGGGCTTTTGAGCGTTTCGGGGTCGACTTGCGGCAAGTCGTCGGCCGAGGACGCGACAAAGGAAAAAACCGCCCCCGAGGTCACCCTCGAGGGCGTCGACACGAGCGCGCTCACGCCGCGCGAGAAGAAGGAGTGGGGACAGTACGTCTCCGAGATCCTCTCGCCCTGCCAGAACGTGCCCGTCCCGATCGCGCAGTGCGTGCAGGAAAAGCGCGCGTGCTCGAAGTGCCTGCCGGCCGCGAAGTACGTGCTCCGCGGCGTCAAGGACGGCATGACGCGCGAGCAGATCGAGAAGAGCTACAAGGGTCGCTTCGATGCGGCGGGCGTGAAGAACGTCCCCATCGATGGCTCGCCGGTGAAAGGACCCGAGGGCGCGGCAATCACCATCGTCGAGTTCGCCGACTTCGAGTGCCCGCACTGCGGCGAGGTCGCGCCGATGCTCGACAAGCTCCAGGAGACGCACAAGGGCGAGATCCGGCTGGTCTTCAAGTTCTATCCGCTGCCGGGTCATCCGCACGCCGACATCGCCGCGCGCGCCGCCGTCGCGGCGATGAACCAGGGCAAGTTCTGGGAGATGCATCACGCGCTCTTCACGAACCAGCGCCATCTCGAGCAGACCGACCTCGACAGCTACGCGCAGGGGCTCGGCCTCGAGGTCTCGCGCTTCCACGCCGAGATGCAGGCCGCGGCCACCGCCGACCGCATCGCGAAGGATCACAAGCTCGGCGAGGATCTCCAGATCCCGGGCACGCCGAGCATCTTCATCAACGGCCGCATGTACGACGGCCACCAGGACATGAACGACTGGATTGCCCTCGAGCTCGCGTCCGTCGGCGCCGGCGGCGGCGCGAGCGCGCCCGTCGCGTCGGGCGCGTCGAGCGCGGCGAGCGCGGATGCGGGCAAGCCCGCCATGAGCGACGCAGGCACGAAGAAGTGAGCAGAGTCGTCAGTGACGGGTGTGGGTGCTTCCCGACGGGGCGGCACTACCCCGGCATCGCGCACCTGCTCAAGGTCACGATCCGCGGGCTCGCGCCCGGCTTCACCAACGACGTGCCCTGGCAGGAGATCGACGTCGCGCTGCTCGACGTCGAGACCACCGGTCGCGACGCCTCTGTCGATCGCGTCGTCGAGGTCGGTATCGTCGTCGGTCGCCGGGGCGATGTCGTTGCAAGATACAACTGGTTGATCAACCCGGGGATGCCCATCCCGGCCGAGGTCACCGCCATCCACCACATCACGGACGAGATGGTGGCCGACAAGCCGCGCTTCGAGGCGGTCGCCTCCGAGATCGCCAACGCGCTGAAGGGCTGCGTCCCCGCCGCGTACAACGCGCTCTTCGACCGCGCGTTCATGATGAGCGAGTTCTCGCGCGCGAAGAGCGCCGGCGCCGCCGACTACAGCGACGTGCCCGCGCTCACGCGCGAGGTCGAGTGGCTAGATCCCCTCGTCTGGGCGCGTGATCTCCAGGACAACGAGAAGTCCCGTTCGCTCGGCGACGTCGCGACGCGCCTCGGCATCAAGCTGGAGAATGCCCACCGCGCGGAGGACGACGCCGAGGCCGCGCTCCGCGTGATGTACGCGCTCGGCCGCGACGCGCGCATCCCGCGCGCGTACGGCGCGATGGTCCAAGAGCAGCGCCGCCTCTCGCAGAAGCAAGCCGACGCACGCCGGATGTGGCGCAGCTGA
>JAYTZB010001240.1:0-5554 GCA_043742085.1 Polyangiaceae bacterium | reverse complement strand
GCGAGCCCCGCCAAGAGGATGGGCGCCTTCGCCAGCAGCCCAGGTCCACGGATCGGGACCTTCACCGTCGGCTCGCCGAGCGCCTCGTACCAGGGCGCGCTCGGCACGTAACGAAGGCGAACGAGCGCCTCGTTGCCCTGCGCCGTGAACGTGAGCGTGAGGCGAGCGATGCCACGCTCGACGGGCGCCGCACCGACGACCGCTTCCCCGATGCGCGCCTCGACGCCGCCCTCCGCCACCGGAGCCGTCGCGGAAGCGACGTCGACGACGAGCGCGATGCCGTCCTCGGGCACCTGCGCCTTCAGCTCGCCCTTCTCGGCGGCGGGGACGCGCAACGTCACCTTCACGCGCCGCTCGATCTCGGCGACGTGCACGCCGAATGCAGTCTGCGCATCGCCGGCGAAGGAGACGTTGAGCGAGCCACGACCCGGCGGCCCCATGCGCGCAGCATCGACCACGAAGCGCGCGCGTCCCGACGAATCGGTGACGGCGCGTCCGAGCTGGTCGCCCTTCTCGTTGGCGAGGACCAGCGCGAGCCCTGGCTTCGCCAGCGTCGTGCCGTCGTCCTCGACGAGGGCCGCGGCCTCGAACGTGAGCTTCGGTGTGTCGAGCGACACGATGCGTGGCGTGGGATCGAAGCGCAGCACGAGCGCCTGTCGCGAGAGATCGAAGGCGAGGTCGGCGTCGGCTCCGTCGACGAGGTTCGAGCCGCGCCACGAGAGGTGCGTGAGGTGTCGATCGGGAACGAGCCGCGCGCGGACGCAGAAGCGACCGCCTTCGTCGGTGATGGCCTCGACGTCGGGCGCGTCCGGCGCACCTACGACGCGGACCCCGTAGGCCGTGGGCGGTCGGTCGGTGCTCCTGTCGCACGTCCGCGCTGCGCGAAGACCTTCGATCACCTTGGGGTCACGCGGATCGCTCTCGCGGGTGATGTGGATGCTGACCTTCTCGGCGGGGAGCGGCTGGCCCGCGTCATCGACGAGCGACCCCGACAGGATCAGCTCACCTTGATCGCGCGACGCATGCGCCACGATTTTCGCGCTTCCGCGAACGCGGATCCGGATCCCGTCGGCTCGCGCCCTGACGGCGAGAGGGAACGACAACGCCCACACCACCACCCCGAGGCAGAAGAGGGCGCGCGTGAAGAAACTGGGAACGAAGGCGCGGTTCAAAGGTCTCGAGGAAGAGAGTCTCGAAGGCGTGTGAAGTTTTGGTCGCTGGCGTCCGTCGATCGTTCGTCTGCTACCGACGGGTCGAGGCGACGTGAACCCGGAAGGCTAGCGAAAAGGGAGTGCGAGAGCCTCGACAATGCGTGATAGCTTTTGGAAGTCGATGCGCGGTGCGAACGTGGCGCGAAACAAGGCGAAGACGGTGCGCGCGGCGCTCGTCGCAGCCGCCGTCTTGCTGGCTCCGTTCTACTCGGCGACGGCCTCTGCCGACGCTGATCGCGTGAAGTTTCTCGCCGACAAGCTGAGCTCCGACGACCCGCGCGTCCGGACCAGCGCCGCGCTGGCGCTCGGCGCCAGCAACGACGACGGCGCGGTCGATCCGCTCTGCAAGGCGCTGGGCGATTCCACCGAGGTCGTCCGTCAGGCCTCCGCCGTCGCCATGAAGCGCCTCGGGCGCTCTGCCGCCGTGCCGTGCCTCCGCGCGCGGCTCGACAAGGAGAGCAACGACGGCGTGAAGATCGCCATCGAGCGCGCGGTCGAGTCGATCTCGGCGGGCAGCGGCGGCGGCGGCGGCGGCGGCGGCGGCGACGACAAGGTGAAGGACAACCCGAGCGCGAAGTACTACATCGCGCTCTCGACCATCGCCAACTCGACGGGCCGCTCGCAGCCCGAGGTCGAGAGCGTGGTCGTGAAGGCGATCAAGGCGAAGCTCGAGGCCGCCGGGACCATCCAGATCGCTCCCAACAAGGAGAGCGCGGAGACCGCGAAGGACACGCTGAAGAAGCGCAAGATGAACGGCTTCTATCTCGCCGTCGCGGTCGACAAGTTCGACTACTCGAACGGCAACCTTCGCGTGAAGGTGAAGATCGGCGTGTTCACGTACCCAGGCAAATCCCTCCTCGGCAACGTCGACAAGACGCTGACCAAGGAAGGCGTCTCGAGCGGCGACAAGTCGTCCGAGGATCAGATGTTGGACATGGCGGCTGGGCTCGCCAGCGAGCAGTTCGCACAGAACGCGAGTGCGTTCCTTTGAGTTTTCCTTCCCGTTTTCAGGGGGCTTTCCGATGACGACGTCTGCAGCGCCGGCCGCGAACAATGGAGCCCGCCCGAAGTACAAGCGAAGCTTCAAGAACTACCTGCTCGATCCACGCTTCCAGCTGAAGTGGACCGGCATGATCATCGGTGTCGCCTTCGTGATCAGCGCGATCATGGGCGTCTTCCTCTACCGGACGAGCAGCGAGGTCACCGCCCAGAGCCAGAAGGTGATCGGGCAGGGCCAGGAGCTGATCAAGGAGAGCCAGAAGAACTCCGATCTCGTGAAGATGCAGATCGAGAAGGAGTACGGCGACGCACCGGAGCTCAAGGCCACCTTCAACAACAGCGCACAGGAGCTCGACGGTCAGCTCGAGGTGAAGCAGAAGGCGCTGCGCTCGCAATACGAAGCGACCATCCACCAGCAGAACACCATGCTGACGTCGCTCGTCGCGGGCCTCGTGCTGCTCGTCGTGCTCATCGGTATCCTCGGCATCTACTTCACGCACAAGGTCGTGGGGCCCATCTACAAGATGAAGATGCTGCTCCGGCAGGTCGGCGACGGGAAGCTCAACTTCTACGGCAAGCTCCGGAAGGGCGACGAGCTGCAGGACTTCTTCGTGGTCTTCGCGGAGATGGTCGAGAAGCTGAAGGACCGCCAGCGTCGCGAGGTCACCGAGCTCGAAGCTGCGATGACCGCAGCGAGGGCGTCCGGGGCGAGCGACGACGCCATCGAGAAGATCCAGCACGTGCGCGACGAGATGAAGGCCGCCCTCGATCTGTGACGCGAACCACCGCCGCGAACGATGGGCGGTCCGTCCGCTCACGTTCGAGGGGTGAGTCAACGCGAAGACGGTCGGGCGAGCTGGCATCCCGCGCCTCACACGTCCGCGAAGAGCCTCACCGCGCGTCGTCGTGTTCGCCTGAACGGGCTACCGCGCCGGCTACGCGTCGTCCTCGGTGAAGGCGCCGGCGATCCACTCGATCACCAGCGCGCCGTCCTCGTCGCGCGTGACCGCGGCCACGTCGATGCGAATGCGCTTCACGTCCGGCATCTTGGCGATGCGCCCCTTCCACAGCGCACGGACCCCGCGGAGGAGCGTCCGTCGCTTCGTGCGTGAGATGCTGGCGAGGGGCTTCTCGAACGAGCCGGGTCCGCGCGCGCGTACCTCGACGACCACCACGAGGTCGCGCTTCTTCGCGACGATGTCGAGCTCGAGGGCGCCGATGCGCAGGTTCTGCCAGAGGATGCGGAAGCCGTTCGCGCGCAGCTTCTCGGCTGCCGCCGCCTCGGCTTCGCGGCCGTAGCCGCTCGCTAAACGCGCACGCTCAGCGCGTGGCACACTTGTTCGTGTTCGGGTCGCAGTCGCCCTGGTTGCACGCGGTGTCCTTGTTGTAACCGGTGTTGTTCAGGATGCAGTACGAGCCCGTGAGGCCTTCGTTACCGGCGCCGATGGAGGTGACGAGCGGCGTGCACGAGAAGCCGTCCGGGCACGCACAGAACGTCTCGCCGGTGGGCTGGTTGCCGTTGATGTCGGCGCAGCGGCACGAGCAGTAAACGGTCTTGTCCGCCGCGCGGTCCTTGCACTGCGCTGCGACGAGCGCCTTCTTGCGCGGGTCGCGGAAGCTCGCGGCGTCGGAAGCGACCGTGAGGCCCGAGATCTGCTCGTTGCTACCGGGAACGGTGCAGCCGCCAGCCTTTCCCGGGTCCGGGTCAGTGTGGACGCCGCCCACCTTCGCCGCTGCGGCGGCGGCATTCGTCGCGTCGCTGTTCTGCCCGTACGTGCAGGACGCGCGGCCTCGGAAGTGATTCACGAGGCAGATGCGCGTGCGGCACTGGAAGCTCTTGGACTCGACGTTGACTTCCTTCTCGTCGAAGCCGAGGAAGCTCGGGTCGTACTCCTGTTCCGGAGTGCAAGGGTCGCCGACGCCCTCGTCCTTGCAGCCGGGGCTGATCGCCGCCAGCAGCAGAAGGCCTGAACCCACCAGGAAAGACGTCAAAATCGCACGCGTCATTCTGGGGCGGGACGGTAGACGTTTGGTGAGCAGAGCGTCAAGCATGTCCTTCGTCGGTTCCTTGGTCGTGCACATGGCCGCGACGCTCGCAGTCCGTCACTCGCTCTCTTCGACCCTGCGGGTGATCACACGCAGGTCGTCTCCAACACGTCCCGCGTTCGGAGAGCACGCGTCGCCGGCCACCCTGGACTAGCGTGCGAGCGCGTGTCCTGGCCGGAGGGGATCCAAAGCGAGAACGACGTCGTGTGTTCTCTCGGAGGAGAGTCTCGCGCGCCGCGTCGGCGCGCGCGCTTTCGGAATCCGTGGGCAAATCGCCTTGACAAACGCGAATTAGGCTCCGTACCATTCCGCGGCCCGCCCGTATCATCTTGGTAATTTCATTCACTTTTTCGACGACCGCTGGCGAGCTCGCCCGCCCGTTCTCGAACCGATAGCTCGCAGCACTCGCCAAAACGCCGTCGCCATTGCGGCGCGCGCACCGCTCTCTCTCCCTCACTCCGCACTCTGCGGTCACGCCGAGGATCCTCGAATGCGTCACTCGATTTTTGGTAGCAGCTTGCGCAAGCTCCTCATCGCGTCGGGCACCACGTTGCTCTCGCTGTCGCTCGTGAGCTCGCAGGCTTTGGCTCAGAAGCCGAAGCCCAAGCCGGCACCCAGCGCAGCCAAGCCGGGCGGAAAGCCTGCCGGCAAGCCCGGTGGAAAGCCCGCGGGCGGTGGCGATTCGATCGAGCTCGACGACCCGGGCACGCCGAGCGGCGACGGCAAGAGCACGCCGAAGGCGGCCGACAGCGGGCCCGCTCCGGTCGCCGGTCAGATGACCGAGCAGGCCGCGCAGGCGAAGCGCCTCTTCGACGGCGAGAAGTGGGGCGATGCTTCGCTCGCGCTCTACCGCGTCTACAAGGGCGAGACCGGCGACGACGAAGGCAACAAGCAGATCGCCCAGTTTAACTTGGCAAAGGCTCTGTACAAGCTCAAGTTTTACCAGGCGGCGTACCAAATCTTCTCACTGATTGCCGAGAAGCCGAATCACCTCAAGTTCAACGAGACGCTCCTCTGGCTCGCGAAGCTCGCAACCGACCTCCCCGAGCCCGCCGACATCGTCGAGCGCGTCGGCAAGTACAACGACGCCGCGGTCGAGAAGTTCAACAACGCGAATCAGCGCGAGCTCTACTGGCAGCTCAATTACCTACTCGGCCGGTACAAGTACCGCAACCGCCAGTACGAAGACGCGCTCCGCCTCTTCTCGAAGGTCAGCCGCGAGTCGAAGTACTACATCAAAGGCCAGTTTTTCAGCGGGATCAGCAACGTCCAGGTGCGCAAGAGCGTCCCGGCCGTGC
>JAYTZB010001239.1:0-4486 GCA_043742085.1 Polyangiaceae bacterium | reverse complement strand
AGCTCCTCGCCAGTGAGGACACGGGTGCGCGCGCGCACGAGCATGCCCTTCGTCGAGAGATCGAGGGCGAGGTCCCCGACGAGCCGGAAGTCGTGCTCGCGGACGACCTGGCAGTCGAGGCGGACGAAGCGACGGAACGCACGGCGGACGGGCTCGAGCTCGGGAGAATCGACGGACGACATGGACAGCCTCCTACCGTGCAAATCGTACGTAGGGGAATGTGCGATGGTCAAAGAACGAGCGCTTTTTGCCTATCCGCGCTCGACCATCTCCGCGATCGCGTCCCGGAGGGCGTCGATTCCGATGGGCTTCTCGAGGCGCGGATTGCCGACGCCTTCGAGGAAATCGCGCGCGCGTTGCGTGAAGGCGCCGCCGGTGAGGAACACCACCCGCGAAGCGACGTCGGGCGTAGCCCGAAGGAGCTCGCGATGCAGGTCCATGCCGCTCATCCCGGGCATCATCAGATCGCAGAGGATGAGATCGAAGCGGTGCCCGGCCTGGACGCGCGCGAGCGCCTCGGTCGCACTGGTGACGAGCTCGACGTCGTGCTCGGCGACGAGCACGCGCTTGATGGCCTGGCCGATCGCCGCCTCGTCGTCGACACAGAGGATCCGTGCGCGACGGAGGCTCTTCGCGCGGTGCGCCACCACCGGCATCGAGGTGCGGCCGATGGCGCTCGCGCTCGGGAGATGGACGGTGAAGCGAGAGCCCTTCCCGAGCTCGCTGGTCACACCGATGTCGCCGCCGAGATCCATCACGATGCGCCGGCAGATGCTGAGGCCGAGGCCCGTCCCCTGACCGGTCGGCTTCGTCGTGAAGAAGGGCTCGAAGATCCGCGGCAGCACGTCGGTGGGAATACCCGAGCCGGTGTCGGCGATCTCGACGCAGACGAACTGGCCGTCGCTCCTCGCGACGATCTCGATGCGGTTCTCGCCGGGCGCGCCCTCGGACAGCGCCTGCGCGGCGTTCACGACGAGGTTCAGAAAGAGCTGGCCGATGCGAGACTCGTTGGCCAGCACGCTCGGGAGGTCGTCGTCGTACTTGCGCTCGACCATGCCGCGCTGCCGGATCTGGACGGCCGCCATGCGAACCGAGGAGTCCAGGATCTGACGGACGTCCACGAGGGTTGCGATGGAGTCTTCGCCGCGAGCAAAGGTCCGCAGATCCTGGACGATGGCGCGGACACGGTGCGCACCGTGGTTCGTGTCGGCGAGCGCCTGGGTGAGGTCGGCGATGCGGTCTGCGAGGCGCACCTTGGCCTCGTCGGGGAGCTCCGCGATGATCGAGTCGAGCTCGCCCGTCACGAACTCGAGGTTGGCCAGCACGTACGCGAGCGGATTGTTGATCTCGTGCCCTACGCCGGCCGCGAGGATGCCTATCGCCGCCATGCGATCCATCTCGATCATCGCGGCCGCGATCTGGTTGCGCTCCGTGAGATCGCGCGCGATGACAACGTTGGCGAGCGTCCCCTCGAAGACCACTTCGTCCTGCACCACCTCGACGCTGATCGCGCTGCCGTCCTGACGCAGCCAGCGCTGCTCCACCGGCGCGGGACGCCCGCTCTCCGTCGTCGATACCAGGCGAGGCGTGCGCACGTTGTCTGCGCTGACGATCTTCGAGAGCGGCTCACCGATGATGGCGGCAGCGATACCGACGCCGAGCCGTTCGACGGTCTTCGGGTTGGCGTAGACGATGCGGCCCTCGCGATGGACGACGATGAGGTCGGGGGACGACTCGATGATGAGGCGGAAGCTCTCCTCCGCTTGCTGGCGCGCGCGGTCGGCGCGCCGTCGCTCGGCGCGCAGTCGACTGTCGCGAATCTCGCGCGTGATGGCCGGCACGAGCCGCGTGAGGTGGCCCTTGAGCAGGTAGTCGTTCGCGCCCGAACGCATGACCTCGACGGCGGTGTCCTCGCCGACCGTGCCCGACACCACGATGAACGGGAGATCCGCCGCGTGACGCCGCACGATCTCCAGCGCGGTCGGCGCATCGAGATGAGGCATCGTGTAGTCGGAGAGGACGATGTCCCAGCTCCGCGCGAGCATCGCCTCCAGATCAGGTGCAGTCTGCACGCGTTCCCAGATGACGTCGAAATGCGAGCGCTTGATCTCGCGAAGAACGAGCGCCGCGTCGTCGTCGGAGTCCTCGATGAGGAGGAGCCTGAGTGGTTCCGCCTTCGTGCTCATCGCTCGGCGAATACCATGGGCGGTACGAGTCTACGAAGTCAGTGCCCTCGGCGCCCGTCGTCGTTTGGGTGACGAGGCGGTTAGCCCCATTCGTACTCCCCAGGGGGTACGCGGTTCGATGTCGGTCGTGTCGCTAAGGTGTCGAAACGGTGTCGAGGTCCGCAATGGCAACGGCCGGTCGGCGCAGCGCACATGCAGGTGCGGCTCGACACGTCGGGAGCGGCTCGCTCACGGACATGACGACGCACTCACTGCCACCACCGAGTGGCCGGTGAAACCACCGCCCGTCGCCGCGGTGAATCCCAGATAGCCGGTCGTCGGGCTGGTCACGCTGCGCTGGATGGTCGTGCCGGTATCGAGCGAGGCCTTGATGGCGGCCGGGGTGATGTCGACGGTGACCTTCTTGGCCGTGGGCAGCGACGACACCGTCACGACGCCGGACGTATCGCAATTGACGATCGGCGAGACCACCACGAACTGATTGTCGCGCGTATCGACGGCGACGGCCGAGCCCTGGAGACCTGCATTGCAGGTGCCGTAGCTCTGGCCCTGCGGTCCGAGCGTGTACGGCTTCGTGACGGGGATCCACGCGACGGTGATCCCGTCGCCTTGCTTCGACCCGAGCGCGAAGCTGAAGTCGAGGACGACGTGGAGGCGACCGGTGAAGGTGATCGGGGTCTTCCACCACACGGCTCCCGAGGTGCTCCCCATGTCTTGCGGCGTGAGACGAACGGAGCTTCCGCTGATCGTCGCGCTGCCGAGGAGAGCCCAGCTCGCGCTGGTGAGGGCATCGAGCGGAACGGGCGTGCACGCAGCCGCGTCGACATCGGCGTCCGCGCCGCCGTCGTCGAAGACGAGCTGCGTCGCTCCGTCGGAAGGATCCGCCGCGTCGACGAGCGCGCCGGCGGCGATGACGTCGGAGGTCGTGGCATCGAATGGCGCGCCCGTCGCCAGCGCGCCGGTGCCCCCTCCTGTGAAGCCACACGCGACCGCAGCGATCATCGCCGCCAGCGTGGCCGCGGTCGCCGGCGCGAGCGTGCGCAGGGGCCTCCCCATCCCTGGACGGTATCACGGGGCCGCGCGGCTGGTCGCCATGCGGCCGGTGCGCTACGTCATGACGGGATGCAACGGAGCTCGATCATCGAGCGCGAAAAGAGCGCGCTCGCCGCACATCGGGCAGCGCTACGAGGCTCGGTCATCCCGCCCCCGCACGACGCGCCGAAGGGCACGTTCATGCACGGCTTCTTCCTCCCGTTCTCGCTCATCGTCGCGACCATCCGCGACGCCCAGCTGCGCGGTCCCTACCTGCGCCTCGTGCTCCTGCGCGGGCTCCTCGTGCTGCTCGCGGGCGTGATTGCGGTCGCGGGCGGCAAGATCTCCGGCGAGCGTAAGGAGTCACCGCCGCCGACCGGCGTCATCGTCCATCATTCCAAGGACAGGTCGAAGCAGACGTCGCCGGTCCACGTGAACGTGCCGGGGCTACACGTCAACATCGACCCCGACAAGGACGAGGCAAGCGTTCTCGTCTTCGGTAAGCCGCTGCCGATCACCGAGATCGACGACGCGGCACCGAAGGCGCCGCCGCCGCCGGAGCGAGCCGCGGAGCCGCCGGTGCCGCCGGTGGACGCAAAGCACGTCGCTCCGCCGTCGCTCGCTCGTCGCGCGTGGATGCGTCTCGGGACGAGCTGGCGATGGTTGCTCGCGCTGTTCGCGTTCCTGTCGGCAGCCGAAGGGGTGGTCGTCTTCTTCTCACGGCGCTGGGATGACTGGCTCTCCTTTCACGCTTCACGCCTCGTCGCGATCGTCCCCGAGGACGCGATGCCGAAAACGCCGGCGATCGCGATCGATCTGCGATGGCTCTACCGGAAGCTGAAGCGACGCTTCCGCGGGTACGTCGTCTTCGCGGCTGGACTGCCCCTGCTGCTCCCCCTGCGGCTCGTGCCGGCAGCGGGCCCTTATCTCTTCAGCATCGCGGTGACGCTCTGGGGTTGGTACTGGATCGGCGTCTTCTCCGCGGCGAAGAGCGCGCATGCGTGGGCCGACGAAGAGCGCGCGCTGTCTCCCGCACCGATCCGCGAGCTCAACGAGCGAGTGTCTCCGCACTTCGTCTTCGGGCCACTGCGCTGGTACGGGCGGACGTGGGCTCGGCTCACGCGTGGCGTGAATCCGGCAGCGACCACCTTCGAGCGAAGCCCGACGGCGTTCCTCGGGCTCGCGCTCGCGCGGGTCGTGCTCTCGCTGCCGGGCCTCTACTTGCTGGCGCGCCCGATCGTCCCGGTCGCCGCCGGAAGGCTGTGCGC
>JAYTZB010001238.1:0-2104 GCA_043742085.1 Polyangiaceae bacterium | reverse complement strand
CGCGACCAAGGCGGAAGGCGCGCGGGCAAGCGGCGCAGCGAGCCGTTCCGCCGATCGCAAGACCGCAGCTGCAGCCGCGGCGCTCGCGCCCGGTGCCGTGCCGGCGGGCGCATGGACGGTCTACGCCGACGGCGCGTGCTCGGGAAATCCTGGGCCCGCGGGCCTGGGCATCGTTCTCGTCGGGCCGGACGGCACCATCGCCGAGGGCTTCGAGTACCTGGGCGAGGGCACGAACAACGTCGCCGAGCTCACGGGGATCCTGCGCGCCGCGGAGATCGTTCCCGACGGCGCCGCCGCGGTCGTCCACACCGACAGCCAGTACGCCATCGGGGTCCTCACCAAGGGCTGGAAGGCGAAGGCGAACAAGGAGCTCATCGCCGGTGTGAAGGTGGCCCTCGCCCGTCGCCACGCGTCGGGACAGAGCTGGCGCATCGTCTACGTCCCCGGCCATGCCGGCGTGCCGCTGAACGAGCGCGCCGACGAGCTCGCGCGCGAGGCGGTGCGCACCCGTACCTCCCGGCTTCCGGCGAAGCCCACTTCGTGACTATGCTTCAATGCGCTTCTGTGCCGTTCTCTGCCGTTCTCTGCCGTTCTCTGCCCCCCTCCGCCGAGCGAACCATGGCCGTACGAATCCATCCCACGTCTGAAGTCTCCGAAAAGGCCGAGATCGGCGACGGGACGCAGATCTGGCTGTTTTGTCAGGTCCGCGACGGCGTCAAGATCGGGAAGGGCTGCAACCTCGGCAAGGGCGTCTACCTCGAGAACGACGTCGTCATCGGCGACCGCGTCAAGATCCAGAACAACGTCTCGGTCTACCTCGGCGTCACCATCGACGACGGCGTCTTCGTCGGACCGCACGTCTGCTTCACCAACGACAAGGTCCCGCGCGCGGTCAACGCGGACATGACCACGAAGGGCGCCGACGACTGGAAGGTCACGCCCACCCGCGTGAAGGCCGGCGCGGCGCTCGGCGCGAACGCGACCATCGTGTGCGGCGTCACCATCGGCAAGTGGGCGATGGTCGGCTCCGGCTCCGTCGTCACCAAGGACGTCCCCGATCACGCGCTCGTGCTCGGCAACCCCGCGCGCTTCGTGGGCTGGGTCTGCGCGTGCGGCGAGCGTGTGAAGATCGACGAGGCCTCCGGCAAGGGCACGTGCACGTGCGGGCGCTCACTCGTGAAGGGCGAAGGCGGCGTGCGGCTGGCCTGAGCGGAAGGATCGTTCGTCTCCATGCACATCTTCCGCAGCGGCCTGTTCGAGGGACACGTCGCCATCGTCACGGGCGGAGGCAGCGGCATCGGGCTCTCGACCGCCATCGCGCTCGGTGAGCTCGGCGCGAAGGTCGCCATCTGCGGCCGCAAGAAGGAGAAGCTCGAGGCGGCGGAGCAGAAGCTGCGCGAGCGCAAGATCGAGTGCCTCGCCGAGGCGTGCGACATCCGCGAGGTCGACCAGATCCAAGCGTTCGCAGACGCCGTGAAGCAGAAGCTCGGCACCGCGACCATCCTCGTCAACAACGCTGGCGGTCAGTTCCCGACCAGCGCCGAGACGGTGACACCGCGCGGCTGGGAGGCGGTGGTCCGCAACAACCTCAACGGCACGTTCTTCATGACCCAAGCGGTGGCCGTGAAGCACATGATCCCCGCAAAAAAGGGGCGGATCGTGAACGTCATCGCCAACGTCGCGCGCGGCTTCCCGGGCATGATCCACACGGGCGCCGCGCGCGCCGGCGTCGAGAACATGACCAAGACGCTGGCCATCGAGTGGGCGATGCACAACGTCCAGGTCAACGCGATCGCGCCGGGCGTCATCCGCACGAGCGGCACCGACCAGTATCCGCCCGAGCTCATCGAGGCGAGCCGCAAGAAGACGCCCATGAAGCGCGTGGGCACCGCCGGTGAGGTGGCGCAGCTCATCGTGTACCTCGCGTCCGACGCCGCGTGGTTCGTCACCGGGGAGTGCTGGTACATCGACGGCGGAGCGCACCTCTGGGGCGACAACTGGATCATCGACGACGACGCGCCGGGGCCGGTGCCGCCCATCGTCGCCGAGCTCGCGAAGCCGGAGTGAGCGCGTGACGGAGGAGGAAAACCCGGATCCGCCGGTG
>JAYTZB010001237.1:0-1500 GCA_043742085.1 Polyangiaceae bacterium | reverse complement strand
GCGACCGGCCGCGTCTTCGTGAAGCTGGCGAGCCCGCCCGCCGTCGTTACCCCGGCGGATCCCAAGACCGACAAGGCGTGGGACCTCGCGTTCGAAGGGCTCGACGTCTTCACCAACGGCGGTCCCTCGGGGCCCGGCAATGCCGCGGCGTTCGGCCCCAACGAGTCCATCGTGTTCCTCGGCGACACCGCGCCCACGCCGCCGTTCCTCTCGGCGGACACCACGGGCGGCGCGTTCATCCGCTGGTGGTACTACGGCGGCGCCGCGGCGAACCATGCACTCTACACGCGGTTCCACGTCTACGGCATCCAGGACGGCGCGAAGCAGTACAAGGTGCAGGTCCTCGACTACTACGGCCTCCGCAACGGCGCGCCCACGTCCGCGCTCTATCGCGTTCGGTGGGCCGAGGTCACGGCCACGGGCAGCGGGCCCATCCACGACCTCGCCGATCTCGACGGTACCGCGGGCGGCACCACCGCGACGCCCACCGCGAAGAGCGAGTGCCTCGATCTCGGAACGAGCGCGCGCATGATGCTCACGCCTGCCGAGGCGCGCGCGTCGAACGCGTGGCATCTCTGCTTCCGTCGCGAGGACATCAGCGTCAACGGCGAGGTCGGTGGACCGCGCGGTGTCGGCGCCGTCGATCTCGATGCCGCGAGCTCACCGACCGAGAAGCTCTCCGACGTCGTCCAGAAGACCCCCGAGAGCGAGCAGGCCCGCTTCGATGGCATCAACGCCGCCTCGCTCGCCGGTCAACCGTTCCGCGGCGATCGCGTGGTCAGCGCGTTCGGCACCTTGTGGCTCGAGCTCGGCGCGAATCCGGTCGCGCCGTCGAAGACCGCCTGGCTCGTGCAGGGCGCCGACGGCACCTCGAAGTACCTCGTCGGCTTCGCGCGCTTCGACGGCGCGACCGCCACGTCTCCCGGCACCATCGCGATGCGCGTCAAATCCGTGAAGTAAGAGAGACCCCATGATGAATCGCTTCGTGCTGCTCCTCGTCTCGGTGCCCGCCATCGGCATGTTCGCCGCGTGCAGCAGCACCACCAACACCACGAGCACCGCCGACGGCGGGAGCACCAGCGACCCCGGCGCCGACGGCGGTGGCACGGCAGACGGCCCCGCGAGCGAAGCGTCGAGCGGCGGCACGTCGTGCACGTCGGCGCGCGATCAGCTGCTCGTTCCGATCAACAAGACGACCACCGGTACGGTCTCCGTGGTGAGCGACAGCGGTGGAGTGAAGACGCTCTACGTCGATGCCTCGGCGGGCGGCCCGAGCAACGCCATCAAGAACCCGCGCATCTACGTCGACCTCGCCACCGGCACGAAGGTCGACGTGACCGACACGACCGCGCCGATGTCGACGGCCTGGGACCTCGCGCTCAAGCGCGACAAGATCTTCACGAACAGCGGCGACGCCGGCATCGGGCAGGGCGGCGCCGCCTCCATCGCGAAGACCTTCTCGTCGGTCGCCGCGGCGGAGGCGAATGCGGAGCCGCTCTT
>JAYTZB010001236.1:0-13078 GCA_043742085.1 Polyangiaceae bacterium | reverse complement strand
ACGTACGACCAGAAGTCCTCGAGGGCGGCGGCGTAGCCGAGATCGAACATCAGCTTCGTGCGCATGTCGTCGGCGAGCGCTCCCTCGGCCTCGGGGATGTCGAATGGATTGGTCAGGCTGTCGGCGAGCTTGGCGAGCTCGCTGTCCGGATCGGCGGCGCCCGTATAGCCGAGCGAGATCTGCGCGAGGCCGGTGAGGCCCGGCTTCACGTCGCGGGTCCGCTCCTCGAAGAACGGAATCGCCAGGGCCAGGTTGCGGAGCAGCTCGGGACGCTCGGGACGCGGGCCGACGAGCGACATGTCCCCGCGGAGGACGTTCCAGAACTGCGGGAGCTCGTCGAGCCTCGTCGCGCGCAGGAAACGGCCCACTCTGGTGATGCGAGGATCACCGGGCGTCGAGATGACAGCGCCGCTGGTGCGCTCCGCGTCGACGGCCATCGAGCGGAACTTGTACATGTCGAACTCGTCCCACGTACCTCCGTCGGTGTCGTCGATGAAGCGTCCCGCGCGGCGCTGCACGTAGAAGAGCGGTCCGGGCGACTCGGAGAGAATGGCAACCGCGATGGGCACGTAGAGCGGAAGCGTGACGGCGAGACCGACCGTCGATCCGACGATGTCGACGAGTCGCTTGAGTACACGAACTGCCGGACGCACCGAGGAAGCATAACTCGTTGACGGCCACGAGATCCTCAGAGAACCTCTGCCCTTCGTGCGGGAACCGCATACGGCATGAAGACGCGCGCCTACTGGTTGATCGGCCTCGACGGCCCCGCGCGGAAGGTGCGGCTGCCGATCAAGGCGTCATTGTTGATCGGCCGCGGCTCGTACAACCACGTGGTCCTCAAGGACGTGCGGATCTCACGCCAACACGGCAGGATCGCACTCGAAGAGGAAGGCTGCGTCGTCTACGACCTGGGCAGCACCAACGGCACCTACGTCAACGGCGTGCCGATCAACCGACATGTCCTCAAGCTCCACGACGAGGTCTCGTTCGGCTCGCTGACGTTTCGCATCAGCTCCGGCTCCCAGGAGCTCGGATCCACCATCGATCCGGAGGATCTCGAGACACCGACGCTCCGCGACTTCGGCAGCGTCTCGAAGATGCTCGCTGCTTCGCCCAATGCCAATCGAGACTCCTCGACGCAGCTTCCGGTCGTCGACCTCGGCCAGCTCGAGGACGCCTACGACAAGCTCGGGACGCTCTACTCCTTCATGCAGGCCATCAGCCAGACCATCGAGAACAACAAGCTCCTCGAGCTGATCGGCACGAAGACTCGCGAGATCTACCAGGCAGCGAATGCGGTGGGCGTCTACGTGGCCACGCGCGAAAACGGCGCGGGCGCGTTCAAGCTGGCCTTCTTCGACGGCGACCCGGCCGCACCAAGGGCCACGCTGTCGCTGCCGCCGGATATCAGCGCCACCATCCTCGAGTCGCGCGCGGCCGTCCTCACCAATCCGGCCCCGGGCCGCATGAGCGGGGGGACGAGCATGTACGCGCCGATGATCGATCTCGCGGAGACGGTCGGCGTCATCCACGTCGCATCCGATCCGCGCACGGGCGGCTTCTCGCGCGCGGACCTCGACCTGCTCGCGGGCATGGCGGCGCCGGCCGCCATGATGTTGCAGAATGCAAAGAACCACGACGAGTCGTTGAAGCGTGATCGTCTCGGGTACGACCTCGAGCTCGCCGCGCAGATCCAGAAGAGCTTCCTGCCGCGAGAGGTGCTCTCCGTCGAAGGCGTCGAGCTCTTCGCCGAGTACCGTGCCGCCTATTCGATCGGTGGCGACTTCTACGACGTGTTCTGGGTCGCGCCCGATCGGCTCGGCGTCTTCATCGGCGACATCTCCGGCAAGGGCGTCTCGGGCGCGCTGCTCATGGCGCGGATCTCCAGCGAGATGCGCGTCGCCGCGCTCGCGCACATCGAGCCGGTCGCGGTCCTCACCACCATGAACAAGGCGCTGATCAGCCGCAATCAGCCGGAGCTGTTCTTCACGGCGATCTACCTCACGCTCGACGTGAAGTCGGGCGAGGTGGTGATGGCCAACGCCGGTCACCCGTCGCCCTACTGCTCTCGCTCCGACGGCACGCTCGAGGAGATCATCGAGGGCGCAGCCGGCCCGGTCGGCATCGTAGACGATCCGCAGTTCGAGGCCACGTTGCTGCGGCTCGATCACGGCGACTCGCTCGTGCTTTACACCGACGGCGTGATCGAGGCGGCCGCGGCGAACGGCGTGCTCTACGGCTCCGATCGTCTCGAGTTCGCGCTCGCCGACTCCAGCACGCGTCCCACCGACATCGCCGAGCACATCCTGGCGAGCGTCCGCGCGCACGTCGCCGACGTGCCCGCCAACGATGACCTCACGCTGTTCATCTGTCAGCGCAACGTCGGCCGACCGCCCTCGATGCAGCCGCGCCGGCGCAGCGGCATGCTGAACCGCCTCGAGGTCTGAGCAGCTCGCTTCTCCGCGCTACGGAACGACGATGACGTCGCCGCGGACCACGATCAGGTTCTGCTCGGGGTGCTCGCCCGAGATGGCGCTCGAGAGATCGATGGGGATGCGCCGCGCCGGCTGACCGCGCACGATGTAGATCGAGTCGCCCGCGAAGCGGTTCGGACCGCCGGCCATGGCGACCGCCTCGACCGCGGAGACGTAGGTCTTCGCGGTGAAGAGCCCGGCGTGCTCCACGTTGCCGCTCACGGTGAAGTAGTAGCTGTTCACCTGCGCCACCGCGACGGAAACCACGATCTCCTCGTTGCGGACGAAATCCGTGAGGCGATGGGTCACCTCGGCCTTGATGTCGCTGGGCGTGCGGCCCGCCGCCTTGACGTCGCCGATGAGCGGCAGCGTGACGATGCCGTCGGGACGAACGACCACGTCCGCGGACAGGTCCTTGTTCTTCCAGACGACCACCTGGAGGAGATCGAGAGGACCGATCTTGAACTCGCTGGCGCGCGGGTCGGGCTCGCTCTTGTAGTCGTAGAACGGCGTCGAATGGCAGCCGGCGAGCGAGACGACGAGCGCCCCCAGGACCGGTGCAGCGAGACGAGCCAGTATCGCGAAGGTCCGTCGAGCCATGGCGGGTCGGAAGATAGCACCCTCCCGCGCGCATGTTACGATCGATGCGCATGGCCTCCGGTACGCCTCCAGCGACGAAGACCTCCCGTACGTTTCGGGAAGACCTCGATCGACTCCTCACGATGCTGCGACGCGGCTCGGTGTACTGGAAGCGCTCGGCGGTGGTCTTCGTGGTGATCGCGCTCGCGTCGCTCGCGTTCGTGATGACCGCTCCGCGCTCGTACAAGTCCGAGACCGTGATCCTCTACCAGGAGTCGATCCGCTCCGGCGATCTCGTGGGCGGCGGCGACGGCGCCAACGAGAGCGCGCGTCGCGTCGGTGCGCGCTTGAAGGAGATGCTCCTCTCGCGAGCCATCCTCGAGCCGCTGGTCACCGAGCTGAAGCTCTACCCCTCTACGGTCGAGAGCCGCGGCCTGGTCGACGCGGTCGACGAGATGCGCAAGCACGTCACGTTCCGCGCGCGGGAAGGTGACACGTTCGAGATCGCCTACGAATCGGGCAGCCGCGAGCTCGCTCAGGAGGTGACGAAGCGACTTGCCGAGGTGATCGTCCAGGAGGCGTCGACGCGTCGCTCGGAGCAGGCGAAGACCCTCAAGGAGTTCCTCGACGCCGAAAGCGATCGAAATCAGATCGATCTGAAGAGCAAGGAAGGCGCGCTCGCGAAGTTCCTCGCGCTGCACCCGGACTTCGCGCGGCCCACCACGAGCGACGTACACTCGCCGCTGCCGACGCCGTCGGTTCCTGCTGCGGGCGTCACGTCGGGCGATGCCATGCTCGCGGCGCTCGAATGGAAGGCGGCCCGCATCGATCGCCAGCTCAAGGCGGGCAGCGGCGCCCCCGAGCCCCCGCCGGCGCCGAAGCCGCGCGTGGCTCCCCCGACAAAGCTCGCCGACAGCGCCGAGCTGGTGGCGGCGCGCAAGGACGTGGAGGACAAGGCCGGGCGCTACACCGACAAGCATCCCGACGTGGTCGCGGCGCGCGCGCGTCTGCGCACGGCGGAGGCCGCGCAGGCGGCAGCGCAAGCGGCGGCCGATCAAACCGCGGCGGCGACCGCGGCGGCCGCCGGCAACGACGACGATGCGCCGGTGAAGCCCGCGACCGACGCGAACCGCGAAGCGCTCACGAAGCAGCTCGCCGACCTCCGCCTCCAGATCGCCGCGCGTCGCGCGGGGGGAGCGACCGCCGGTACCTCGAAGCGCGTCGACACGGCTGCGCCTCCGTCCGACAACCACGGCGCGGCCGTCGATCTCGAGGTCGAGTTCCGCCGGCTCCAGCGCGAGGCCGCCGAGGCGCGCGATCGCCAGCGCCAGCTCGACGACAAGAAGTTCAAGGCCTCGATCACCGCGAGCTCGGTAATGAACGACCGGAACATCCAGGTGTCCGTGCTCGATCCGGCGTACCTGCCCACGCACCCCAGCTCGCGACCGCGCTCGACGACGCTGGGCGTGGGGCTGCTGATCGCGCTCATCCTCGCGGTCGTCACGGTGCTCGTATCGGCACGGCTCGACGATCGAATCCACGATCGCATCGACCTCGAAGCGCTCGACATCATGCCCATCCTCGGAGTCATCCCAGCGCCGAAGCAGCTCCCGAGAAAGAGCGGCTGAGCCACATGCGGCGTGTTAAACTCGGCGCCGATGGCTGAGGACCGCCCGCGTTCTGGGAGCTCCTTTCCTCCGGCCGTGAGCGCCGTGAGCGCCGACCAGCCGGGGCCGAAGCCTGCGCGCTCTCCGTCTGCGCGTCCGCCGTCCGTCGCTCCGTCGGGACGTCCGCCCTACGTCGAGCGGCCGACGGTGCGCGGCATGGCTGCTCCGCCGCGCGTCGAGCCGGAGCGGATCGATCCGGATCCGCCGAGCGCGCCCGAGTCATGGGCGGGCAAGACGCTGCTTCCGATCGACGACCTCCACGCCGGCCCGACCGGCGGCGGCATCGTCGCGCCCGGGCGCATCATCTCGGTCGGCCCGGCTGCGATGCCCGGTCATCCTCCTGGGTTCGATCTCCACCACGACATCGATCGCGAGTCGAAGAGCGACACCGGAGACATCGAGTCGTCGCAGATGGTCGCGCTGCGTCCGCCGATCCATGTCGCGGTGGCCGAGGCCGTTGTCGCCGACGAGAGCGAGCCGCCGGTTGCGCCGTCGAGGCCGCTCGCCACGCGATCGACCAAGCAGCGGTGGGCGAAGGAGCTCTTCGACCCTCGCCTCGTGCTGCTGCTCGAGCCGTACTCGCAGCGTGCCGCGAGCTTCCGGGTCCTGCGGGACAACCTGATCGCCAAGAAAGCGCCGCGCATCATCGCGGTCTCCAGCGGCGCCGAGCACGAGGGCAAGACCACGTGCGCCATCAACCTCGCGCTCGCGTTCAGCGAACGTCCGTCGACGCGCGTCTTGCTGCTCGAAGGAAATTTCCACGATCCCTCGCTGGCGAAGATCTTCCACATCGACGCGACGACGCCGCTCGCACCCGACATGAGCTTCCCGTGGCTCATGCCCTATCGCGTCGCCGAGGTCGCGCACGGCTTCCACGTCGCGGCGGTATTGCAGAACGACGGTGAGCCGCCGCCGGTCTTCAACAGCCGCTGGTTCGACATGGTGATGGGCCACCTCGCGGACGCCGACTACGATCACCTCATCATCGACGGTGCGGCGCTCGACGGCTCCGCGGCGGTCTTGCAAGTGGTGGGTCTCGCCGAAGGCACGCTGCTCACGGTGCGCTCCGGCAACACGACCGCGCGAACGCTGCGCAAGGCCGCGGAGCAGATCCCGCGCGGCCGTGCGCTCGGCGTCACGTTGATGGACGGCGAGTAGTCTCCTCGCGCGACAGAGCCCGCCGCCGTCAGTTCAGGTGGATGACGCGGATGTGGTTGAACGGCATGTCGTTGCCGCCATTGCCGTCGGCGATCACGAGGCGCGTCGCATCCACGTCGATGCCCTCGAGCCCGAAGAACTTGGCGGTCTTGGGGTCGGCAGAGTCGAGCCAGCCGAGCGTTCCGTCGCCGGCAAACGTCGTCACCTGATCGGCCTCGATCTTCCGGATGACGTGCTGGTGGACGTCCGACACGTAGAGGACGCTGCCGCTGGTGGCGAGACCCTGCGGCGCATCGAACGTGGCGGTGGCCGACGAACCATCACCGTTGCCGATGGCGCCCGAGCCGGCGAAGTCGCTGACCACGCCGGCCATCGTGACGCGCCGGATGCGATGGTTGCCGGTATCGCTGACGGCGAGGTCGCCGTTGGCCAGCACCACGATGTCGTACGGCAGCGAGAAGCGTGCGACGGCTCCGGTGTCGTTCACGTAGCCGGGCATGTCGACGGTGCCGGCGAGCGGCGTGACCGTGGCGTTCGAGGGGTCGAAGATCGACACGACGGCGTGCTGGTAGTCGGCCATCGCGATGCGACCGTCGCTGAGGACGGCGAGGCCGCGCGGTCGACCGAGGTTGCGCGCGAGCACCGTCGCCGCGCCGGTGGCGGGGTCGACGAGCCAGATCGTGCCGGTGCTCGTGGAGCGCATGCCCATGTCGTTGTCGTCGGTCTGGACGTACAGCTTGCCGCCGGGGGCATTGGCCATGCCGAAGGGCCGGCGGAACTCCGATTTCTTCACGATGGTCTTCGTCGTGCCCATCGCGTCGACGGCACGAAGGAGGTCGTTGTCGAAGTCGGTCACGTACGTGGTGCCGTCGGGTCCGATGAGCGTGTTCGTCGGGTTCGCGAAGAGCCCGATGCCGCGGGCGCCGTTGGTCTTGCCCGCCACGTCGCAGCCGGCGAGCGTCGCCGCCTTGAGGGTCAGCGCAGGCAACACGCAAGGCCCGGGCGGTGCCGAGTCCGGTGTCGTAGCGGCGTCGCTGCCGTCCGTGCCGCCCGACCCGTCGGCGTTCGAGCCGCCATCAGTATCGCCCGGTCCACCGCCGTCATTGGCGGTCGGTCCGGGGTCGCTTCCACCCGACGAACCGCATGCGATCGCCGCAGCGACGAGAACGACGCTCAGACCCCCACGCAAGCCAAGACCAAGGTTCATCGTCCAAGTGTAGACGAATCTCCGGGGAAAGAAGCGATGCCCACCGGCCGACGCATTCTGCGTCATGGGGCAGTTGCTTCATCCCACACCACCAGCGATGATCGCACGATGCGAGCACTCGTCACCGGAGGCGCAGGATTCATCGGCTCGCACATCGCGCAGCGCCTGATCGCGACCGGTCACGAGGTCGTCGTGCTCGACAATTTCTTCACGGGATCGCGGGCCAACGTGGCGGCCATCGGTGGCGACGTCCGTGTGGTCGAGGGAGACGTCCGCAACCTCGAGACCGTCGAGGCGTGTGCCGAAGGCTGCGAGGTCATCTTCCACGAGGCGGCGATCGTCAGCGTGCCATTCAGCGTGGAGCGCCCGCAGGAGTCCCACGACGTCAACATCCAGGGAACGCTGAACGTCCTCCAGGCGGCGCGCAAGGCGCGGACGCGGCGCGTCGTCTACGCATCGTCGGCCGCGATCTACGGCGAAGAGCCGACGCTGCCCAAGACCGAAGCGATGCGGCCCGAGCCGATGTCTCCGTACGGCGTCGAGAAGATCACCGGCGAGCACTACCTGGCGACGTGGAGCAAGCTGTTCGGCGTCGAGACCGTCGCGCTCCGCTACTTCAACGTGTTCGGTCCGAGGCAGGACCCCAAGTCGCCGTACTCCGGCGTCATCAGCATCTTCGTCGACCGCATCCTGGGTGGTCGCCCCATCACCTTCTTCGGAGACGGGTCGCAGTCGCGCGATTTCGTCTACGTCGCCAACGTGGTCGACGCGAACATCCTCGCCGCCACCCGCGAAGGCGTCTCGGGCCGCGCGTTCAACGTGGCGTGCGGGAAGCGGACCACGTTGCGTGAGCTCGCGACGATGATCGAAGCCGCCGCCGGTCGCACCGTCGAGCGATCGTCGGCTGCGGCGCGCGCTGGTGACATCAAGGACTCCGTCGCCGACATCAGCCAGGCGCGCACAGGGCTCGGTTACACGCCGGTGGTCGACGTGGAGGCCGGCCTCCGGCAGCTCGTCGACCACGTGCGGAGGACGTCTTGACGTCGCTCGTCTCGACGCTGAAGCGCGCGGTCTATCCCGTCAGCTCGACGATGATCGCGACCGCGTCGCTCGTCGAAGGAAAGCTGAAGGGCGGAGACGTCCCCTTTCGTTGCCTGTTCGTCCACAATTCCAACTTCAATGATCACCTCGCGCAACGCATGTACGAGGGCGAGCCGACCGTCGTTCGGAAGTGGCGAATCCTGATTCCCAATCTGCTCCGGATGGTCCGGCAGAATCGGCTGAAATTCGACCTGTGCGTCGCGGTCCTGCCGTCGTTCTACGAGCGCCTCCTGGGCGAAGCCTGCGATTTCAAGACCTACGAAGAGGTGAGGCAGGTCATCGACACCTCCGGCGGTTGGGAGGCCATGCGCCAGGAGTTCGGCAAGAAGAAGCGCCAGACCACCAACAACTTCTCGGAGCGATTCGGTCTCTCGTATCGAATGTCGAAGGACGTGGCCGACTTCGATCATTTCTACCACCGCATGCATGTTCCGCACATTCGCCGGCGCTACGGAGAGCTCTCGCAGATCGACTCCTACGAGGACATGAAGGGGTTCTTCGAGAAGGGCCTGTTGCTGTTCGTGACCAAGGACGACAAGCCCATCGCCGGCGCGCTCTCGCTCATCGACGACAAGTCGATCGTCTTCCGCAGAACGGGCGTTCTCGACGGCGACGAGACCGTCGTCAAGGGCGGCGCGCAGACCGCGCTCTATTATTTCCAGCTGAAATATGCGGCCGATAACGGCTTTCGAGCCGTCGACACGATGAAGAGCGCGCCATATCTGAACGACGGAGTCTTCCGCCACAAGGCCGAGTGGGGAGCCTGCACGCTCCCTGACGACGAAGCGACCAAGTGGGTCTTCTTCTTTGCACGAGGCCCGAACGACAAGCTCGCGCAGTTCTTCGATACGAATCCCATCGTCGCCAGTACGGCGGAGGGTCTCCGGGGAATCGTCGGTACCACGCTGCCGGACGCGACGACCGTCTCGGTGGCGGAGGACGTCCAGAAGCGCTTCCAGATGAAGGGCCTGCGCGACCTCCGGATCTACGGACCGCGGGGACCCGAGACCGTCGCGCTGTCGGCGCCTTCCGTGGTTCCCGCTGCTGCTCCTGCCGTGTAGCGATGCTCTCCTCCGTCCTCATCACCGACGTTGCGCGGCTGCGCGGCCTACGCCCCGCCTGGGAAGAGCTCGTCGCGCGCACCGGCGACGACGTGAGCCTCGATCCGAGCTGGATGCTCTCGTGGTGGGACGTCTTCGGGAACGAAGAGAAGCGGGAGCTGCGAACGCTCGCCTTCTACGAGAGCGAGAGGCTGGTCGGGCTCGCTCCGCTGCTGTCGCGCCGGCATCTCTACCGGCGCGCCATTCCGTTCCGGCGTCTCGAGATGATCGGCTCGGGCGAGCACGAGGCCGATGAGACGTGCGGCGACTACCTGGGGCCCATCGCGGAGAAGGGACGCGAGGCAGACGTCGCCTCCGCGCTGGCGGAGGCGCTGGTCTCGGAGGTCGCCGGCGATTGGGACGAGCTCTTTCTCCCGGCGATGAACGGCGAAGGACCGCTGCCCGCGCTGCTCTGCGCCGCGCTGAAGGCCCGCCATGTGCTCGCCACCTTGGAGGAGAAGACGGTCGCGCCTTACGTGACGCTGCCGAAGACGTTCGACGCGTACCTGGGGTCGCTCAAGCAGAACAAGCGCTCGCAGCTGAAGAAGTCACTGCGCGCGTTCGAGAGCTGGGCGGGCGGGCCGCCGGTGCTCGTACGCGTGACGTCGCTCGCCGACCTCCCTGAGGGCAAGCGCGTGCTCATGGCGCTCCATCGCGAGCGCTGGGGCGGTGATGGCGTGTTCGGATCGCCTAGATTCAAGTCATTTCATGACCGCGTGATGCCGGAGCTCCTGGCGAAGGGCGCGCTCGATCTCGGGTGGATGAGCGTGCGCGGCGAGCCGGTCGCTGCATTCTACAACTTTCGTTGGAACGGCAAGCTGTCGTTCTACCAGAGCGGTCGCAAGCTCGACATCCCCGACGAGGTGCGCGTCGGCGTGACCATGCACGCCTACTTGATTCAAGCGGCCATCGAGGACGGGATGCGCGAGTACGATTTCCTCGCTGGTGCCTCGCAGTACAAGATGTCGCTCGCGCTCTCCACGAGGCCGCTCGTCGAGCTTCGCGCCGCGAAGCCCTCGCTCCGCGAGTCCGCGCGACTCGCGAGCGACCGCGCTGCTGGCGAGTGGCGAGCCTTGCGCGAAAAGGCGCGCCAGCGCGATCTCAGCCGCGTTCCTCTGCCGATCCGGAGCCTGCTCGAGAAGGTCCTCGGGCCGAAGCCCGCCGAACGCTCCTGAGCGCTCACTCGGCGGCGGTGGGAGGCGCGACTGGGCGGACGCGTCGAGCGGCGCGTCGCAGGCGTCGCAGACCGCCGAGCAGGCTGAGGCTGACCGCGCCGGCGCGCGTCAACGGGACGATGAGCGTGCCGAGCTCACGGCGCTCCGGCCAGAGTCGATCAATGAAGGAGTCGGGCTGAGCGCCGCTGTCGAGCCACGCGAGGTCGGCGCAGACGTCGGGCGCGGCGCTCACGAGCTCGGTCTCGTTGAGCACGCCGGGGCCGAGCTTGCGGAGCTCGGCGTCCCAGCCAACCTTGAACGCGAAGCCGGCGCCTCCCGAGACGAAGTTGCTGGTCGAGGCGATCACGCGATCCCCGACGCGCAGCTCGGTGAACAACGCGCGACCGTCGCGGTCGAAGCGCCCCACGACGTCCCGGAAGAACGCCTCGTCGATGGGGTTGGCGCGCAGCGAGCTCTTCTCCTCCGCCTTCCAGCCCTGGTTCTCGAGCGCGAGGAACGTCTCGACGGTGGCCGCGCCCACCTCGCGGCGAAGGCAGTGCCACGTCACCTCGCCCTTCTCTGCGAGCCGCCGCGTGCAGCGCTGGATCTCGCTCAGTCGCTTCCCGAGGGCTTTTTTTAGGGCTTCCGGGCCTGCTGCCGCAGGTATCAGCACGGCGCGTTGCTTCGTTCCGATGCGCTGCACGGTGAGGCCTCTCGCGCGCGCCTGCGCCTCGAGGATCACCGCGATGGGGCCCTCGGTCCGTGCCTTGGGCAGGACGAGCGCGTGCCAGCCGAGAACACTCTTCCGCGCGTGAGCACACAGCGCAGCCACCGCGGCACTCGCGTGATCGCGATCCACGAGCAGGCCGCCCAGGTACGAGTGGCGCGAGGCGTAGCCGACGAGATGAGGCACCGGAACCGTGCGCGAACCTCTCTTCGAGACGAACACCCCGACGGCGAGCAGCCCCTCGTGTGCGCCGCCGTCGTTCGGACCCGTTGCTCGCTCGACGACGAGCACGACCGGCTCGACGCCGGGGTCGAGATGCCGGAGCGCGGGCAGGATGAAGTGCGGCGACAGATAGGCGTTCGGCTCCGCCGCGCGCGCCTCGAGCGCCGACCACGCTTCGAGCACGCGCGACGTCAGATCGCGCACGGCGAGCTGACGGACGCGGAGGCGAGGCTCGGGCTGGGCCATGACGATGTCGTAACCTAACAACCTAGGCGCCGGGCGGAGCGTCGATCAGCACCTTCAACGCGCCGCGCCGCCCTGCGTGGGCCAGCGCTTCGTCAGCGCGCTCGAGCGGGTAGCGGGCCTCGATCAGCGGCCGCGGATCCACGGCGCCGCTCGCGAGGACCTCGACGGAACGGCTCATGTCGCCGCAGCGCGAGCCGACGAGACGCACCTCGTGGATGACCAGCGGCGCGAGATCGATGGTGAGCTTCGCTGCGACCGTGGTCTTGAGGACCACAGTGCCTCGCGGCGCCACGAGGGCGAGCGCCTGGGTGAGCCCGGCCTCGCTGCCCGTCGCCTCCACCACGAGCGGAGCACCGCCTCTCGACGCTGGCAGATCCGCCTCGAGGAAGGTCTCCACGCCCGCCACGCTCGCGAGCGCCAGCTTGTGCGCGTGCCGTCCGACGAGCGTCGTCTCGACGCCCTGGCTCGCCAGGGCGCGCACGATGAGCTGACCCAGCTTGCCGTCGCCGAGCACGATCGCGCGCGCGGGCTTGTCGGCGCGCGCGCGAGCGCCGTCGAATTCGTCGAGCACGTGAAGAGCGGCCGCGAGGGGCTCGGCGAAGACCGCGCGATCATCGTCGAGCGCGTCGGGCACGGCGACGAGGCAGCGCTCCGGCACGGTGAGGAGCTCCGCGAAGGCGCCCGACCTGCCGGCGATGCCGAGCACGGTACGCGTCGCGCAGTGATGACCCCCGTGACCGCGGCCGAGCAGACAGTCCGCGCACGTCCCGCAGCCCGCGTTGATGTCTGCGACGACGCGCTTGCCGAGCCACGACGGATCATCGGCGGCGATCACCTCGCCGACGAGCTCGTGACCTGGCACGCCCGCGAAGGCCATGTAGCCGCGCGCGAGCTGGAGGTCGGTATCGCAGACGCCGCTGACCCGCACGCGAACCAGCGCTTCGCCGCTCGCTCGCACCGGCGGCGGATGATCCTTCGCAACACGAGCCACCTGCGGTGATCCCCCGAGGACGAGCGCGAGCATGCGCCATCGTACGCTGGGTCGACGTCCGGTCCGCGCGGAGCCGAGCCCATGGTCCGTCGCGCTCTGGACTCCAGATCGTTCAGATCATGGTGCGCAAGCCCGAGAATTACGGTGTTTCGGCGACATTATGGCGGAGATGTGGGATGGACCGCTACATGCAGCCGCCCCGGCCATGAAACTCGTTACCCGCCTCGTCGTCCTCGGCGCGATGATCGCCGCGCCTCTCTCCACCGCGTGCAGCCACGGCGACGACGCGAACGCGGCGTCGTCCGACGACGCGCTCACGAGCACGATGGGAGTCGGCACGTACGTCGTCGGCGACGCGCCGTTCGACGCTACCTATGTCGCGCGAATCACCTTCGCGAGCGGTCAGAAGTACGAAGCCGAGATCGTCTCTGGCTCCGGTGATCGCTCCA
>JAYTZB010001235.1:0-2573 GCA_043742085.1 Polyangiaceae bacterium | reverse complement strand
GCCTACCGTCTCGTGTTCGCGCACGCTCGGCTCATCGCCGACGGCATCGCCTCGAACGAGCTCCCGCCGCTCGAATGCGTGTCGAACGATGCGCGCACCGAGCGCAGCGAATCGAAGCCCGAAAAGAAGAAGTAGCCCGCAAAGCGTGATCCGTCGCCGCGCGTCGCTGGCGGCGGTCGAGCTCGTGCGTGCTCGTCTTCGATGAGCCGATTCCGTGACTTCGCCGGCACTGCTCACGTGAGGTAGCATCACGGCAATGTGCGGGATTGTTGGTTACGTCGGGCCCAAGGACAGCGCACCCATCCTCGTGGAGGGTCTTCGGAGGCTGGAGTATCGCGGCTATGACTCCGCGGGCCTCGCGGTGCATACCGGTCGCGGCGTCGAGATCGTGCGAGCCGTCGGAAAGCTCGCCAACCTCGACATCGCGCTGAAGAAGAACCCGCTCGCAGGCACGACCGGCATCGGTCACACGCGCTGGGCGACGCACGGACGGCCGAGCGAGGCCAACGCGCATCCGCACGTGGCGGGCCAGGTCGCCGTGGTTCACAACGGGATCATCGAGAACCACGTGCAGCTCCGGAAGGAGCTCGAAGCCTCGGGCGTGAAGTTCCAGAGCGATACCGACACCGAGATCGTCGCGCACCTCGTCGACCGCGCGATGAAGGCCGGCATCAGCAGCCTCGAGGAGGCCGTGCGCGTCGCGCTCAAGCAGGTCCGCGGCGCCTACGCGATCGCGGTGGTCAGCGGCGCCTCTCCCGACGAGGTCGTGGTCGCCAAGCACGACTCGCCGCTCGTCCTCGGCGTCGGTGAGGGCGAGAGCTTCGCCGCCAGCGACATCCCCGCCATCCTCGCGCACACGCGTGACGTCATCCTCCTCCAGGACGGCGAGATGGCCGTGCTCACGAAGGGCGCGATGAAAATCACGACCGTCGCAGACGGCAAGCCCGTCACGCGCGCGACCAAGCGCATCGACTGGTCGCCGACGCAGGCGGAAAAGGGCGGCTACAAGCACTTCATGCTCAAGGAGATCTACGAGCAGCCGCGCGCCATCGAGGACACGCTCCGCGGTCGTATCGACCTCGCCAATGCGGACGTCATCGCCGCCGAGATCGGCGTGACCGAGGAGTTCGCGAAGAAGGTGGGGCGCGTCTACTTCGTCGCGTGCGGAACCAGCGCGCACGCCGCGATGGCCGGTCGCTACTGGGTCGAGGCGCTCGCGCGCATTCCCGCGATGGTCGAGATCGGCAGCGAGGTCCGCTATCGCGATCCGGTGTTCCTCCCGAACGACCTCGTCGTCGCGGTGAGCCAGAGCGGAGAGACGCTCGACACGCTCGCCGCCGTGAAGACCGCGAAGGCCGCCGGCGCGCACGTCGTGGCCGTCGCCAACGTCCTCGACAGCGCGATCCCGCGCGTCTCGGATGGTGCACTCTACACGCATGCCGGTCCGGAGATCGGCGTGGCCTCCACGAAGTGCTTCACCACGCAGCTCGCCGCGCTGTTGATGCTCGCGGTGTACCTCGGTCGCCGCCGTGGGACGTTGCCGGTCGAAGAGGCGCGGCGCGTGCTGGATGCGCTCTGGCGCGTGCCAGCGCAGATGCGCGAGGTGCTCGCGCGTGGCGACGAGCTGAAGGTGATCGCGAAGAAGCACCTGCGAGCGCGCGACATGCTCTTCCTCGGCCGAGGAACGCAGTACCCGATCGCGCTCGAGGGCGCGCTCAAGCTCAAGGAGATCTCGTACATCCACGCGGAGGGCTACGCCGCCGGCGAGATGAAGCACGGCCCCATCGCCCTCATCGACGAGGACATGCCGGTGGTCGTGTGCTGCCCGAAGGACCACCAGTACGAGAAGACGCTCTCGAACATGCAGGAGGTGAAGGCCCGCGAGGGACAGCTCATCGCGGTCTGCACCGAGGGCGACGAGGACGTGCGGAAGATCTGCACCGGCGACGGCTTCAACTCGGGCCCGCCGCGGAGCACGCGCTCGCAGGCGCTCTACGACCAGCCGGACATCATCGAGATCCCGTCCGCGGCCTCCGAGGTGCTCCCGCTGCTCACGGTGATCCCGCTCCAGCTGCTCGCGTACCACGTGGCCGATCTCAAGGGCACCGACGTGGATCAGCCGAGAAACCTGGCAAAAACCGTCACGGTGGAGTGACGGCAGTTCGGGCTCGATCTGGCGGAGCACCTGACTAAGATGCCGCGCCGGAGGTCTCGATGAAGTCCGTCTCGAAGAGTCCGCGCGGTACGAAGTACTTCTACCTTTACGCGTTCACCGTGGCCGCCGCGTCCGGCGCCGCTCTCGCCGCCGCATGCAGCAGCAGCGATTCCGGCAGCTCCGGCACCGTGGCCGACTCGGGCGTGGACAGCGCGAAGGGCAGCTCCGGCGCGTCTGGCAGCTCCGGCGCCGACACGGGCACCATCGGCGCGCCTGACAAGGACACGTGCAAGGGCGCGGCGGCCGGCAACTCGTGCCAGTGCTCCTGCGCGATCACGGGTCAGAAGGAGGACAAGACCCTCCACTGCCTCCAGCCGCCGCAGGACACGGGCGAGTGCCCGAAGCTCTGCTGCACCGG
>JAYTZB010001234.1:0-7897 GCA_043742085.1 Polyangiaceae bacterium | reverse complement strand
CGCGCCACGTTCGACGAGGTGAAGTGCGAGGCCTCGCTCAAGGGCGGCTGCAAGGTGAACTGCTCACGGCCCGAGGGCGAGCTGTTCTGCAGCGGTGAGTACGTCGATACCGGCGATCACCTCTCGAAGTGCACGGCGGCGCTCGCGGCTGCGCTCAACATCCATGCCGAGGCCAGCGGCAGCTGCAGCAGCGGCAGCGACGTCGACGGCGGCGGAGCGGAGTGCAACGCGAAGGCGAGCGTCTCTGCCTGCTCCACCTCGCCGCAGGAGAGCCCGCACACGCCCCCGGTCGCTCCGGCGATGATCGTGGTCGGCGCCATCGGCGCGGCCATTGCACGTCGTGTCCGTCGCGGCGGTGCCTGAGCTCCGTCCCAAGGAGACAAGGATCATGAACAGCGTGCAGGCAACGGAGAACAAGGCGAAGAAGATTCAGGCGGCGGGCGGCGACGCGGCCGAAGGGCTGCGGGACAAGGTCGAGCAGGTCCGCGACATCGTGGAGAATGTGCGCGACCAGGCCGAGGTCGCCTTCCGCGACAGGCCCTATCTCGTCCCCGTCGCGGCCGGCGCTGTCGGTCTCGGAGTCGGCCTTCTTCTCGGCTCGAAGCTCACGCGGTTCATCGTGTTCACGGCGGTCGGCGGCATCCTCACGGAGGCCCTCGGCGGCGAGATCAAGCGAATGGCCGGTGATTTCATCGGCGAGTTCCAGAATCGCCTCGGTGAGGGCGAGGGTGAGGCGAAGGCGACTGACGGCGAGTGATCGCCCGCGGCATTCGTGATCCCGCGATCGGGTCTCAGGCGATGCGACTCAGCGTCCCTGAGGCCCCTTTCGCGCTTGCCGCGCTTGCCGCGCTTGCCGCGCTTGCCGCGCGTTCGGATCAGGATGCGCCTGGAGCTCGAGATCGATGATCAACGGCAGGTGATCGGAAGCGCGTCGTGAGCGCCCGTTCCACGGCACGTTGACCGAGAGGACCTCGACGTCTTCCGAGACGAACACGTGATCGAGGCGGAGGAGCGGCAGCCGACTCGGAAACGTGGGCCGCGGGCGATGCCCGTCGAGGGAGCGCTGAGCATCGCGAAGGCGCGCCGCGAAGCGCCGGTAGGTCGACGACGCTTGCGGGACGGCGTTCATGTCTCCGCAGAGGAGCGTGGGGCGGCCCATGTTGGGGCTGCCGAGCCAGTCTGGTCCCAGGAGCTCGCGGGACTGAGCGCCTCGTTCGTTGCGATGCACGCCGAGGTGCGTGCTGATGATGTCGAGGGTGGTCGTGCCGAGCGTGGCTCGCGCCCAGATGGCGCCGCGCGGCTCTGCATCGACATGGGGCGATGCGAACGTCGTGACCTTCTTCAGCTCCAGCTTGTGGCGACTGAGCAGCGCGTGGCCGTAGTAGCCGACGCCGCGCCGGAACGTCCGGCAGAACATGAGCTCCATGCCGAGCTCCGCGGCGAGATCCCGCGCGTGGTGCGCGCCCTCGTCCTGATCGGTCTCCGGCGCGTCGAGCTCCTGGAGCGCGATGATGTCGGCTGCGGCATCCCTGCAGACGCTCGTGATGTCGGCGATGGAGTCACCGCCGCCGGGGCCCACGCAGCGGTGGACGTTGTACGTCATCACGCGAAACCGCGACAAGGCCGAGCCAAAGTAGAGGAGCGGAACGAGGGTTGCAACCTGGGCCTCCCACGCCGGCGGCCAAACACGGCCGCGCCTCGGCGAAGGAGAGAAGAAACCATGGATCCGAAGACGAACGGCGTGCAGGGCGGCAAGGACGGCGTGCAGGGCGAAGGCAACTACGATGCGACGCGTCGCTACGACGAGGGCGTGAAGCAGTCCGTCGAGAAGGGCAAGACCGAGGAGCTCGCCGAGAAGGCGAAGAAGGCGCTCGAGGGGCCCGAGGGCGACGAGCTGCGCAAGGCCGAGGAGAAGGGCAAGGCGGGCGAGCCGGGCACCGACGACAAGCACGGCGCGAACAAGAACGTCGCCAAGTGAAGTCCCGCTGAGCCGAAGCTGGTGAGGTCGAAGTGAACGTCTCCACGCGGTCGTCGTCGTCGCTCGTCCGGGAGCATCTCCGCTTCCTGGGCGAGCTGTTCTCGAAATCGGCGGACCGGTTCGACGACCTCGAAGGCTTTCGACTGGGCGCGGCGTTCTCCTACTACGCGACGTTCGCCATCTTCCCGCTCGTGCTGCTCACCGTGACCGCGGTGGGCTACGTCATCGGAGACGACGCGCCCACGCGGGATCGGATCCTGGCGGAGGTGGGGACGGCCGACGCTTCGGTGCGGTCGGTCATCACGCAGACGCTCACGTCGATGCAGGAGAACCACGGCGCGCGCGGTGTGTCGGCGTTCATCGGCCTGGCCTCGCTGCTCTTCAGCGCCAGCGGCGCGTTCGTTGAGCTCGATTTTTCGCTGAACAAGATCTGGAAGGTGAAGCCGCGTTGCGGCAAGGGCATCCGCGGCAAGGTGAGCGTGTTTCTGCACGAGCGCCTGTCGGGCTTCGCATGTGTCTTCGGCATCGGCCTGTTCATGCTGGCGTCGCTGGTGTCGAGCGCCGCGCTGAGCGCCATCGCCGACCGTGTACACTACACGCTCACGCCAGCGCTCCTGCGGACGGCGGAGGTAGCGGTCTCGATCGTGCTCCTGTCGCTGGTGTTCGCGGCGGCGTTCCACTTCGTGCCGCGGTCGAAGCCGCCGTTCCGCGACGTGATCGGCGGCGCCGTCTTGACGACGGTGCTCCTGACTGTGCTGAAGGCGGTGTTCGCGCTGTATCTCTCGCATCTCACGAGCTACTCGGCGTACGGCATCGTCGGCGGCGTGCTGGCGCTGGCAACGTGGATCTATCTCTCCTCGCAGATCATCTTCTTCGGAGCGACGCTGACGCGCGTGCACTGCGAGATGACGGGCTGTCCCGCCGCGCGCGAGCGTGAGGCGGCGGAGCGAGCGGCGGAGCACGGCGCGACGCTGGAGCCGACCGACGGGACCACGGCCACCGCGGAGTGACGCGAGGGGCTAGGCGCATTCCGCGGATGTGATACGTCCGCTGCATGGACGCCATCCCGATCCCCGACGCCGTGAAGCCTTACATGCCCCTCTTGCAGGGCATCGTCATCGCGCTCGTGATCCTCGTCGTAGGGTGGATCGCCAGCAAGTGGACGCGGCGAGGGATCCGGCATGCGTTCAGTCATCGCAAGCTCGATCAGGCGCTCGCCGGATTCGTCGCGTCGATGGCCCAGTACACCGTGCTCGCGGTCGCCGTCATCACGGCGCTCGGCGCGGTGGGCCTCCAGACGACCACGCTCGTGGCGGTGTTCGCGTCGGCAGGCCTTGCGATCGGCCTCGCGTTGCAAGGAAGCCTCGCCAGCTTCGCGAGCGGCGTCATGATCCTCCTCTTCCGCCCCTTCACCGTCGGAGACAAGGTCACGACCGCCTCTCACACGGGGGTCGTCTCCGACATCGGGCTGTTCGCGACCACGCTCGTGACCGCGGACAACGAGACCATCATCGTGGCGAACAGCGCGGTCACCGGCGCCAGCATCGTCAATTTCTCGAAGCTCGGGACGCTGCGTGGTCAGGTCCTCGTCGTCCTCGCATACGGGACCAACGCCCCCGAGGCCGTCGCCGTGCTCGAGAAGGCGGCGCGCCGCGCGGAGCTCGTGCTCGCGACGCCGCCCGTCGCGGTGGCGTTGTCGGGCCTCGGCGCGCGCGGCCTCGAATTCACCGTGCTCCCGTGGGCCAATCAGGGGGACTATC
Organism: Polyangiaceae bacterium; assembly: GCA_043742085.1. Taxonomy (GTDB): domain Bacteria; phylum Myxococcota_A; class Polyangia; order Polyangiales; family Polyangiaceae; genus Labilithrix. The sequence goes on along the minus strand of JAYTZB010001234.1, from coordinate 4,159 downwards.
TCGGGATGCTCAACAATGTCCGCCACGCGATCGTCGCTGACCTCGAAGCTGCCGGCATCAAGGGCGCGCCGCCCCCGCTCGTGGTCGCCCCTACGGCCTGAGCGACTTCCGTTTCCACTTCTCCGGGTCGATGGCCGCGAAGTCCTGGTCCGCGGTCGCTTGATCGAAGCCGGCCTGGGACTCCAGGACGGCGACCATGTGGTTCGTGACCACGCTCGCGAGCGCATGGATCGCGTTGTGGCGATCGACGCCCGCAGCCAGGCACCTATCGTAGGCCGCAACGACCGCGGGATGGCCCATGGCCAGACGGTCCTCGACGACGACATGGATCGAGGCATGCGCCTCCTCGTTGCCGCCGACGGACGCACGCGTACGACGATGCGCTTCGGCGACCAGGGCGATACGCGCGGCTTCCTCGAGCTGGAGCCACTCCGCGGGGGCGGGCGCGCGGGAAACGTCATAGGCCTCGATGGTCATGCGGGCCGCACGATGCCAAACGACGCACGCGCCGTCTACGCTAGCGCGCGGCGGCCTGCCGACTGCTCGGCGCGCCTTCGAGCTCGTACGCGCGCAGCGAGGCCGGCGGCGCATCACGACGAACGCGGAAGCCGAACTCCAGCTTCAGCTGCATGTCGGTCGCGCTCACGGTCACAGTGCCGCCCGTCGGCGCCAGGATCACTTCGCCGGCGGGCGAGATCTTCGCCGGCAGCGAACGGACGAGCGACAGGTGGTCCTCGAAGCTCCACGCCAGCTTGGACTTCTGCGCCGCGAGGCCCTCCTTCACGGCATCCTTGATGGTGCCGTCGAGGAACATCGGGACGTTCTTGAAATCCAGCGCCTCGAGCTTCGGGTCGAACGCGAGGACGTGACCGCCGTCTCGCGCGACGAACGATGGAACGAGCAACACCTGCCACGCGCGGAGCGTCACCGGGATGGTGAGGCCTCCGACGTCCCAGGTGAAGCGCGCATCGCCTCGGACACGCAGCCCTGCTCCGGGGACGAGCTCGATCTTCGCCGGACGGCCGAGCGTGATCACGCGGCGCGGGCGAATGGCTACCCGCAGAGGCGTGATCTGCTCGATGATCGACGTGAGATCATCCTTCGTCAGCGTCGCGCAGAGCTGCATGTCCGTAGGTCTCCGAACCGACTCAGGCCGGAACCCGACGGCCGAAGATCAGCGAGAGGGCGCCGAGGACCAGGAACACGAAGAAGAGGATCTTCGCGATGCCGGCCGCACCCGCCGCGATGCCGCTGAAGCCGAGGACTGCACCGACGAGAGCGATGACGAAAAAAACTGCTGCCCAGTAGAGCATGACGAATCTCCTTGCTTGGTTGCGGTGTTGGAAGCCGGCGTCGCGCCGCGACCAACGTCGTAGCGAAGAGCGTGCCGGTGTGGTCGAGCCGAGCCTGGGCGCGACGAAACGCCTGCGAAACCGATGTCGAATCACGCGGCGCCGCCGAGGGAGCAATGTCGCGGCAGCGCGAGCGTCAGCGCTGCGAATCGAAGTGCCTCAAGCGGGGCAACTGGACACGCTCGCGCTGTGGGCGCGACCGCAGCGCAGGCATTGCGCGTGCATCTCCCTCGTCATGTCCAACGTCCCCCTCCCCGGCAACAACCCGAACCAGGTTCCCGCGCAGCCCTCGCCGCCGTCGCAGCCCGGCGTGCAGCCCATTCACGCGCCGGTGAATCCGGACCCCAAGTCGCATCCGATTCACCCCGCCATGCCCACGCAGCCGATTCACGAGGTCGGCGATCCGTCGATCCCCGTGACCGGCGACGATCGGTTCCGGTGACCCGATGAAATTCACCTACCGGCTGATCAAGGACGCGAACGGCTACCTCGCCGAGTGTGTCGAATCCGATGCTGCCGGCGAGGGCAAGAGCTCCGAAGAAGCAGTGGAGTCCCTCCGCACCTCACTGGAAGAGCGGATGTTCCGGCCGGACGCCGTGGCCCCTCCGCCGTCCCAGCCGCACGCGACGATCGAGCTGGAGCTCGCGAGCGACAAGCCCGCGCCCAAGTCGATCGACCTCGGCGGTCCCGGCGGTTGAGCCGCGGCGGGCGCGCGTTGCGCCTCTACGAGCGACGCGTCCACTTCATCCGGTGGACCGGCAGCCCATCGGCGATCGCCCGGTGCTCGCGCGGGCTCCGCGCGCCGTAGGGATTATCGGCCATGTGAGCCGAGCCTGCGACATCGCCAGCCGGCGTGAATGCCTCATGTGCCGTCACGACCCGCTCGTAGAGCTCCGCGCGCTCCTCGACATCGGTCTGAACGTAGAGCTCCCCACCCGCGACCAGTAGCCGCGCCACCTCGGAGAGGAAGACGTCGCCCATCACGAGGCGCTTCGTGTGGCGCTTTTTCCACCATGGATCCGGGAAGTGGAGGAACACGCGCGCGACGCCGCCGTCGGGGCCGAGGCGCGGAAGCGCCTGACGCGCGTCCTCGCAGAGCACCCGGGCGCGGGCCGCGTGACCGAGCTTTGCGAGACGCGCGTCGCCGACGGCAGCCCACTTCTTCCGGATCTCGAGGCCGACGAGCCCGTTCGCCGGAGCCGACAAAGCCCGCTCGCAGAGGAAGCCCGCCTTCGGCCCCGGACCGATCTCGAGCTCCAGCTCGACGCCCTTCACGACCGAGCGCAGATCGACGCGCTCCCCATCGGGGAGGCGCGGGGCGTCGTCGTACGGCCCGGCCTTTCGCCTGGAGGCGACGTCGGGAACAGCAGGATCGGCGGCGCGATCGGGCAGTGACACGGGTGGGCGGATAGACGCGCGCGCAGGGCCGGTCAAGGTCTGTTAACTTCTCGGGCCATGCGATGGCGGCGGCTCGCGCCCTTCTTGCCGCTGGTCGTCGTGACGGCGCTGCTCGCGCGCGCGTCCATCCATGCGGTGCTCGCCAAGCTCGGCCACCCCGGCGCCGCGCTCGACGACGCGTACATCCATTTCCAGTACGCACGCGCCATCGCAGAAGGTCATCCGCTGCGCTTCCAGGCCGGTGAGCCGATCTCGACGGGCGCGACGAGCTTCGCGTGGCCGGCGCTCCTCGCGCTGCCGTATGCGCTCGGGTTTCGCGGGGAATCGATCCTGTGGATCGCGTGGGTCGTCTCCTTCGTGGCGCTCGGCGCGCTCGCGTACGAGACCTACGCCATCACGCGACCGCTCGCGGGCCGCGCCGCGGCGTTCGGCGCCGGCGCCATGACGCTGCTCTTCGGCGGCTTCGCATGGTCCGCCGCGAGCGGCATGGAGGTCGTGCCGTTCGCGTGGGTCCTCCTCCACGCGATGCGTCGCGCGAGCGAGTGGGCGGAGGACCCCGCGCGTCGCACCTCGCGCGAGCTGCGCATCCTCGCCGGGCTCGCGCTCCTCGCGCCGATGGTGCGCCCCGAAGGCGCCATCGCATCGATCGCGCTGGGTATCGCGGTGGTCCTCCATCCGCGCAGGGACCTGCTGCGCGCCCGCGCCGAGGCAGTGCCGCTCTTCGTGCTCGCAGCCGCGCCGAACCTCCTCATGCTGCTGCTCACCGGTCACCTCACGTCGAGCACCGCGCAGGTGAAGCTGCTCGTGGGCAATCCGTACTTCGCGATGCCCGACACCGCGATCACCAACGCGCGCACGCTCGTCACGCAGATCCTCGACGGTCAGGTGTGGTCGGCGGAGTTCCTCCCCAAGGGCGGCGCGGCATTCGCGCTTCTCGGCCTCGCCGCCGTCGCATGGCGCGGCAAGGTCGCGTCGCGCCCGTTTCGCGCCGCTGCGGTGCTCGTCGTCGCCCTCGCGATGTTCGTCCCCTGCCTCTACGTGACGTTCCTCTGGAACCGACTGCGCTACCTCTGGCCGTTCGCGCCGGGCTGGTTCATCGGGCTCGCATGCCTCGCACGCGCGGTGGGGAGGCTCACCGCGCGCATCGACGCTCGCGCAGGTGCCGCCGCGACCACGCTCGTCGCCGGTGGCTTCGCGGGCGCTCTCGCCGTTCGGCTGGACTGGGTCATCGATGATGCGGCGCAGTCCGCGAGCGGCATCGATCGCCAGCAAGTAGCGCTGGGTCGTTGGGCCGACGCCGAGCTCCCCAAGGACGCTCGCATCGGCGTGAACGACACGGGCGCGATCGCTTACTTCGGGAATCGCCGCACGTTCGACGTCGTGGGGCTGACCACGCCGAGCGAAGGGAA
>JAYTZB010001233.1:0-2065 GCA_043742085.1 Polyangiaceae bacterium | reverse complement strand
GCCTCGGCCAGCGCATCCTCGGCGGCCTCGCGATCGCCGGATGCGAGCGCCTCCAGGCACTTCGCGATCCACGCCAGCGCGGCGGCGCGCCCGCGCGCGGTTCCGATGCGGGCCTCGCCGAGAGCCGCGGCCGCCTCGCGGGCAGGGTCGTGGTCTCCGAGCGCGAGATGCGCCACCACCTCGAGGCTCGCGGAGAGCACCTCGGCCTCGACGGCGCGCTCGGCATGCGCAGCCTCACGCGCCGATTGCAGCGCGGGGACCGCCTCCTTCCATCGACCCTGCACGATGAGCGCGGCGGCGCGGTGATGCTCGGCCTCGTGCTCGAGGCTCGGCGCGTCGCCATGGGCGAGCAGCGTGGTCGCGCGCTCGAGGACCGCCAGGCCCTGCTCGACGCGGAGCGGCGCATCGACGAGCAAGCGCCCCCACGCCGCCGACGCGCACGCCTCGAGCAGCGTCGCGCCGCTCTCGTTGGCGGCGCGGACCGCGCGCTCGAGATCGTCGCGCGCGCGTCCTTCGTCGATGCGCACGCCGATGGCGGCAGCGAGCAGCGGTCGCACCACGCGATCGAAGGCGCTGCGCGTGCGCCCGTCGCCGGTCTCGAGCGGCGCGGTCAGGTCGAGGGCCGCCTCCGACGTGAGCTCTCCGGCGCGCACCCTCGCGGCGGCCACCGCGATGCGAAGCGTGATCCGCGCCGATTCGATGCGCCCGCGCGCCTCGGGGTCGGCGGTGGCCTCGGCACGCTCGAGGCGCTCGAGGCAGCGCGTGCAGCGCTTCGCATCGCGCGCGGCGTCGTCACGGCCGGAGAGCGCCGCGGCGAATGCCGCGAGCAGCGCCGCGAGCTCGGCCGGCACCGTGTCGATCCACGCGTCCTCGCGATCGGAGTCGACACGCGCGCGGGTGACACGCCTCGCGCGCGGCGCCAGCACCGTCGCTCCCACCGCGCGCGCGATGTCGCTCGACAGCGCGAGCGGCTCCAGGATCAAGGCCGCGGCATCGAGCTCGAGCCGCAGCGCGAGCGCGACGGCGCGCGCCACGCGACCGGTAGCATTGCCTCGCTCGCGACGCGCGAGCGCATCGAGCATCGGCAGGTCGAGATGACGGAGCGTCTCGCGGAGGCCGTCGGCGCCGTTCTCGGGCAGCGCTCGGAGTCGTGATGCGGGCGGCGGCCGCGTGGTGGTCGACCGTGAGGCCGCGGGCACCGAGCTGTGCGCGCGCGGCGGAGGGTACGCGCGAGACGCCGTCGAAGGCGCGTTCGTCGGCGGTCCGAGCGAGCCCGGGGACGCGGTCGACGGCGCTCGCGACGAGGGCGCGCTCGGCTCGAGGCCGAAGGGCTTGCTGAAGCTCGGCGCACGCATCGACGGCGGCGCGGCGGTTCCCGCCGTGCGCGACGCAGGCGGTGGCGCGGTCGACATGCTGGATCCGAACGAGCCTCGTGACGAAGGCGCATCGTCGTAGCCGCCGGTGATCGGCCTGCTTGCGCGCATGCTCGCAGGCGGCGCGTCGTCGCCGACCGTCGAGACCGGGGCGGTGTCGAGATCGATGACCGCGCCGAGCGCCTCGGACGCATCGCGGTAACGCTTCGAGGGATCGCGCGCGAGCATTTTTGCGAGCACCGACGAGAGCGGCGGCGGAACGCGGCCCTCGAGCACCGGCTCGTTCGCGATGCGCGCGCGGAGCTGCTGCGAGTCGCGGAATCCGCCGGCGGGATCGTGCCGTTCGTCCGCGTGAAAGAGCTCGCCGTCGCCGAGGAGCGTGAAGAGGACGAGCCCCGCCGAATAGACGTCGGACCGCATGTCCGGCGGCTGACCGTTCAGGACCTCGGGCGCCATCCAGCGCGCCGACCCCACCACCACGCCGCTCTGCGGCTCGCGTGCACCTTCGCCGAGCTCGCGGGCGAGATCGGCACGCGTGGTGATACGCGCGAGACCGAAGTCGATGAGCTTCGGTCCGTCGAGCGCCTTCTCCGTGCGCGGCACGAGGATGTTCGACGGCTTCACGTCGGCGTGGATGATGCCGGCGCCGTGCGCGACGGAGAGCCCTTCGAGGACGCCGCGCGCGACACGCA
>JAYTZB010001232.1:0-2266 GCA_043742085.1 Polyangiaceae bacterium | reverse complement strand
ACGAGCTCCCCACGATCGACCTCCACTTCTGCATCGATCGCTTCGAGTACCCGAATCGGCGCGGCGCCTATCCGGTCATCGCCGTGACGTTCGAAGAAGCGGCTGTCGCGTGTGATCGAAACCGCGAGCGCCTGTGTACGGAAGACGAGTGGACCTTCGCTTGCGAGGGCGAAAGCGCGCTGCCCTACCCCTACGGCTACGATCGCGACGATCGAGCCTGCGTGATCGACCGGTCGTCGAGGGTATTCGACGCAGGGCGCTTGTCCCCGCGCGCCGGTCCGCGCGCGATGGAGGAGCTCGACAAGCTATGGCAGGGCGAGGCGTCGGGTGCTCGCCCCGCGTGCCGTAGCCCATTCGGGGTATACGACCTCACGGGCAACGTCGACGAGTGGACGCGCGCGACGCATCCCGGTCGTCGCTCGATCCTGAAGGGCGGATACTGGGGCCCGGTTCGCACGCGGTGTCGTCCTTCGACGCGGGCGCACGGCGAAGACTTCTTCTTCTACCAACAAGGGTTCCGTTGCTGCGCTGATGTGCCGGCGTGAATCGCGTGCGTCGTCGGACAGGGCTGCGGCGAGCCGAAGGCGTCGAGACCTCGCCCCGCGAGCCACCGATCGACGCAGACCTCGGCGGAGGACGCACCGGTCGTGGTCGCCGCAGCGTCGGTCCTGTCGGGCGCGCGGCCCGACGGACAGCCGACCAGCAGCGCCATCGTGAGGGTGGCGGCTACGCGCATGTTGGCTCCGAGGGCGGAATCAAGACCTTGGCGTGACTCTCTCGCTCCAGGTTCGCCGGCTCTTCCGCACCGCCGCTCCGTGCCGCGTCGGGAGCCGAGAAGACTCGCTGCTCGCGCACGATGGCCAGGACTTCGACGGCAAGTCGTGCGATGAGCGGGCCGAGGAGCGCGCCCGACGCTCCAAACGCGGCGATCCCGCCGAGCATCGAGACGAGAACGACGGCCGTCGGAAGGTTCAGCCGGCCGTGCCTGGTCAGGACGGGTCGGACGAAGTTGTCGATCAAGCTGTGCACGCCGGCGCCCACGGCCACCACGACTCCCGCGCGGACGTAGTCACCCGTGGCGGCCAGCTCGATCGCGAGCGGCACCCAGACGAGCCCGGTGCCGACGACCGGTACGAGCGCGCATGCCGCGGTAACGGGGCCCAGGAGCAGCGCGCGCGGAATCCCGAGCGCGACGTACGCCACCGTCGCAACGAGACCCTGTACGAGGGCCGTTCCGCCTCCCCCGATGATCAAGCCACGCCCTGTCTCTCGGAACGCACGCGCGAGTCGAGTGAGGACCCTCGGCGCGACGGGCGAGTGTCGCGCAAGCCACCGGTAGCCGCGCGCCTTGCTTGCCGCAAGCGCGTACAGGGTGACGACGAAGACCAAGACACCAAGCAGCGCAGAGGCCGAGGTCCGAGCGATGATCGTCAAGGCCCGCCACGCATTCGCCCCGTGCCGGCTCGCGAGGTCGGCCCACTCCCGGAAGGTCGGATGCGTCGCAGTGCCGCCACCGAGAAGAACCCCAGCAAGGCTCCCCTGTCCCTCGAGTGCAGCACGGACTTGCCCGAACAGATCGCGAACGCCAACCACGACGGCAGCGACCAGCCCGGCGAGCGGGACCAGGACGGCACCGAGCAGAAGAGCGACGATTGCGGCGGCGCCTCGACGTCTCCCTCCGAGCAGCCTCTCGAGCTTGCGTACTGCCGGCTGGAGCATGTCAGCAGCCCAGACGGCGAGCAGAAGCGGCGCCCCGTACGGCGCGACCGTGAAGACGGCTGCGGCGACGAGCCCGAAGGCGATCAGGCGCAACGCTCTCTGCTGGGAACCAGACATGCAAGCGCGCGAGAGGGCTGCAAGACGCGCGCCTCGCCGTGCCGTTCTCGAGCTACACGGTGCCCGGCCTCCATGACGAGGGTCAAGTCGTCGTCGAGAAGGACGATCGTCGAGGCCTCGCGTGCCACATCGGTGCCGCGGCCGCCCATCGCGACACCGATGTTCGAGGCCTTCAACGCGGGCTGGTCGTTTACCCCGTCGCCGGTCATCGTGACGACATCGCCATTCGCCTTCAGGGCCCTCGACGATCTCGAGCTGCTGCTCGGGAAGGACGCGCGCGAAGACAGCGGCGGTGCGTGCGCGGCGGCGTCGCTCGTCCGGGCTCATCGCCGACAGATCCGCGGCCGTCAGCATTGGTTTCGGATCCGTCGAGGCCGATTTGGCGCGCGATGCTGCGCGCCGTCGCGGGTAATCGCCCGTGATCATCACC
>JAYTZB010001231.1:0-5533 GCA_043742085.1 Polyangiaceae bacterium | reverse complement strand
GGCCTCGGCAACGCCTCCCGCGTCATCGCGCGGCCCGGCGGCGACATCGGCGATCGCTACCAGTACGTGCAAGAGGAGGCGAGCACGCGGCTCAACGCGCGCTCTCCCCTCGGCGGGCCGTACAGCACGATGTACGGATGGCAGCTTCGGTATGCGCACCCACGCGCGTATGCCGAGAGCAAGCTCGCCATCGACGCCGCGACGCGCCACGCCGACGGCAGCCCGCTGATCCGAGGGCTCCAGCCGCTCGGCATCGCGACGCTCGACGCGGGTATCCTCTACGACACCCGCGACGACGAGCTCTTTCCGCACGCTGGCGCGTTCCATCGCGCCGCGTGGCGTCTCTCCGGCGCGACGCCCACCAGCAGCGGCGTCTACTGGGCGGGCCTCGACATCATCTACCGCGACTTCCGCCGGCTCCCCGGATCGTTCGTGCTCGCCACGCGCGTCATGGTCGATCTCATGGCCGGGCACGTCCCCTTCTACGATCTGTCCCAGGGTCAGGCGTTCGATCCCAACGACATGCCGGGCGGCGCGCTGGGCGTCCGCGGCGTCCCGCGCGGTCGTTACGCCGGCTTGATCAAGGTGGTCGGCAACGTCGAGCTGCGCCGCATCCACGGCGCGTTCCATCTGCTCGGCTCGAAGTTCCAGGTCGGGACCACCGCCTTCTTCGACGCCGGTCGCGTCTGGGACGACTACACGTTCGACGACCCGCGTGACGGCTCCGGCGTGGGCATCAAGTACGGCGTCGGCGGAGGGCCCTTCATCATTTGGGACACCGCGGCGCTCCTCTGCGTGAACGTCGCGTACTCACCCGATGCATCCGCCGCGAACCCTGGTTTTCCCCTGGGCATCTACGTGCAGGAAGGGCTCACGTTCTAGCCAGGTCCTTCGGCCGCCACAGGAGGACCGGCACGATCGTCATGCCGAGGAACGTCGCGAACGAGTGCGTCCAGGGGAAGATGCCGATGTCTCCTCCGACGTCGAAGATCAGCCACGGCTTCGGCGAGTGACTGATCGCGAAGAGCAGGCCGCCGTCGCGACGTGACACCGGGAGCGCCTGCGAGAAGACGTAGCCCTCGAGCATCACCCCGAACGGCGGCACGATGTTCGCGGAGAGCGCGAGCGCGGTGAAGGCCTGCGGTGCGGGATGGTCCTCGATCCGCCACAGGTTCACGCCCGCGTTGAGATCGACATGAACGGGGCCGATGTCCTTCGTCGCATAGCCGGTGAAGAACGCGTCGTACGTGCGGAGATAGCCCGTGGCGCGCAGGGTGGGGACGCTGAGCTCTGCGGAGACCGCGAGCGACGGGCCGTACCTGGTCTGATCGAGGAAGTGCACCTTGGCCGTGATGACGAGGTCGTCGATGTACCGCTCGGTCGGTGGGCTCACGGTGGTCGCGTAGCCGTTCGACCCGAGCTGCATCTGTAGCTCGTCGATGATGGTGAGCTTCGCGAGCAGCGGGAACATCCACACGCCCTTCTGGAGCGGACCGCTCGCCCGTCGGTAGAGGGCGCCGCTCTCCACCTCGACGGCGCCCGGGCGGACCAGATCCGCCGTGCACGCGATGGTCGGCCGGCACGGCAAGGAGACGGTCGTGGCGTCCGGCAGGTCCGGCTCCGCACGCGCCATGCGCGGAGCCCCGAACATCCAGCCGAGCGCGCTCAGAACGACGAGCGCACGCCCGGGTCGAGAGAGAGCCACGGCCGGAGAGTCCGACGGAGCGTTGCGAACTGCAACACCTCATCGCATTCCGCTGCGATCCGAACGAATTCGGTCGCCGTCCTTCGGCAGCCGCACTTAACCTCGCGCGCCTTTCCCGATGCCGCTTTTTTTACGCCTCGCAGCATGCACGCTGGCCTTCGGGCTTCTCGCCCGCGAGGCGCGCGCCGACGATGCCGGCGAGCCGGTGGAGGTGCAGGACACCGCCGACCACAACGAGTGGGCGGGCTTCCCGGTCATCGGCGGCAGCACGGACATCGGCGTGCAGCTCGGCGCCGCTGCGACCGTCACGCATCAAGGCGATCGCTTCAAGCCGTACTGGTGGAAGGTCGACGGGCTCGTGTCCATCAGCGTGAAGGGCGGACCGCGCGGCACGGAGGTCGTGCAGCAGAGCCACGACATGCGCTTCGACATCCCGGGCGGAGGCAGCGGCAGGATCCGCCTGATGCCGGGCGTCTTCTACGACAAGACCATCAACTCGGGCTATTTCGGCCTCGGCAACAACTCGCCGCTGATCACCGATCGCAGCGGTCAGGTCGGCGAGCGCTACCAGTTCCGGCACGAGGAGCTGAGCACGCGGCTCAACGCACGCTCTCCGCTCGGCGGAGCGTGGAGCACGATGTACGGCTGGCAGCTGCGCTACCTGCGACCGCGCGCGTATGCCGACAGCAAGCTCGCCATCGATGCCGCCACGCGCAGAGAAGACGGTACGCCGCTCATTCGCGGCCTCGAGCCGCTGGGCGTCGGCACCGTCAACCAGGGCTTCCTCTACGACACGCGCGACGACGAGGTCTTCACGCGCAAGGGCGAATATCACCTCGCGGCGTTGCGCCTCTCGGGAGCCGTGCCCACCGACAGTCACGTCTACTGGGCCGGCCTCAACATCATCGTGCGGAAGTACGTGCCCCTCCCCGGCTCGTTCGTGCTCGCGGGTCGGATCATCGTCGACCTCATGGCCGGCAACGTGCCGTTCTACGATCTGTCGCAGGGCGGCGCGTTCGATCCCGACGACCTGCCCGGCGGTGCGGAGAGCGTGCGCGGCATCCCCAACGGCCGCTATTCCGGCCTCGTGAAGGCCATCGCCAACGTCGAGCTCCGACGCATCCACGGCGCGGTGCGGGTGTTCGGCTCGCGCTTCCAGATCGGGACGAACGAGTTCTTCGACACCGGTCGCGTGTGGACGAACTACACGTTCAGCGATCCGCGCGACGGCACCGGCCTCGGCCTGAAGTACGGCGTCGGCGCCGGGTTGTTCATGATCTGGGACACCGCTGCGCTCTTCCGCATCGACGTCGCGTACTCACCCGACGCCTCTGCCGCCAACCCCGGTTTTCCCGTGGGCATCTACGTCCAGGAAGGCCTGATCTTCTGAGCGCCTGATCGGTCGCCGCGCGCGCTTACTTGCGCTCGGCGACGGACGGCGGCGGCGCGCTCGATCCGCGAACGGCGCCGGTCTGCGGCACGTCGTGGAGCGGGATGGCATGGAACGATCGCGGCGACTCGTCGATCGAGCGCTCGGCGACGCGCAAGAGAGTGTCGACCTCGCGCACGCCGGCTTCGTCGCCGAGATCTTCGAGCCACGTGCCGGCGTCCTCGAGGACCTCGCGACAGACCGGGTCTTCGAGCCCCAGGAGGACGCGGCCGAGCCCGAGCAGCGCCTGGGCGCCGCCCGCGGCGTCACCGAGCTCGTCGAACGCGCGCGCAGCGGCCTGGAAGCGCTCACCGGCCTGCTCGAGGAGCCCACGTGCGAGGAGGGCCTCTGCGGTCTCGAAGGCATTGCTGGCGAGGGCACGACGCTCCTCGACGGGCAGCACGGCGATGACCTGACTCTCCCGGCGTGCCGGTTCGAGCCGTGAAGCTGCCACCCGATCGACCGAACGAAGACGTGAAGCAGGCATGACCCCAGCACTGCCACCCGTGCGGGTGTCACGCAAACCAAAACCCCGTAAAAACCTATAAATCAGCCCGAAGGAAGCTTCTCCGCTCCCGCGCGTACCACGTAGATTGCGGCGCATCTGACTCACCCCCCCCGACCAGAGACCGCGGAGTCACGGAGGTACGGAGGCGAGACGGAGATCTGATTTGGCTGCCGATCTCGGCACCGGAGCTGAGCGCGTACGACGACGGCCCGAAGCGGACCGTCCACGAAGACTCGGATCGAGCGCGTGTCTCGAGCCAAAAAATCTCCGTGGTCGCCTCCGTCTCTCCGCGCCTCCGCGGTCTCTGGTTCTCGTCTCGTCTTCGTCAGGCGTCGACGGTGATCGAGAGCTGTTCGCGGAGGGCGAAGTATTCCTCGCTCACGCTGAACAGGACGATGTCCTTCATGCGCTCCTTCACCGGCGCGCTCGAGGACTCCTCGGTGTTGCGGATGACCTCCGTCGTCAGCTGGAGGTCGTGCGCGAGGAGGAAGCCCACGCGATCGGCCGTGAGGTCGATCGACGCCACCCACTTCTTCAGATCGAGCGCGCCGCCCGCCTGGAGGAGCTTCGAGACCACGCTCGCGAGCTGGTCCTTCGCCGCGCCGTGGAAGTCCTGCGCCATCGCAGCCATCGCGTCGGCGACCTGCCCCTGGAGGTCGACGGAGACCGGGAACTGCGGGACGCACAGCTTGATCGCCGCGAAGAGCCACGCCTTCAGGCCCGTGCCCGTCGGCACGAGGTGACGGACGTAGAACCCGGGACGGAAGTACGCCATGTGGCGACCGGCGATGAACGCCATCGACTGGTTGGCGGGCGCGTTCTCGAACGCCGCGCGACCGAGCACGATGGCCGGAGTGCGCGCGTGCACCATGCCGAGCGCGCCCGGATCGTTCGGGTTCTGGAACACCAGCGGCGGCGCCATGCCCAGCACGCCGCCGACGTAGAAGAGCGTCTGCGAGACCGGGTACGGATGCAGCGAGCAGTCGATCGCGTAGCGCGGGTCGTAGCCCATCGCCTCGATCGGCTGCGTGCGCGTGCGGATGATGGTGGGCTGGATGATGGCGAAGATGCGCGTGACCAGCGGATCGAGGTCCCAGTGCATGAGGCGCGTCCAGGCCGCCTCGTCGAGCGCCGACTGCGCGGGCGCAGCGCTCTCGCCGCGGTGCTTCTTGTAGAAGCGCTCCTCGTCCGGCTCGGCGAGGCGCAGCACGGAGAGCGCCTGGCAGAGGCACCACGCCGGGTCGGCCTTCTTCGCGTCGGTGAAGAGCTTGCGCAGCAACTTGTAGCTCTCGACGCGATACGGGTTGCGCCGGAGGATCTGCGTCTGCGACTTGATCGCCTTGTCGAGGTACTGCTTCGGGTCGAGGGCGTAGAGCTCGCCCAGCTTCTCGGCGCGCGCGCGATGCGCGGGCGTGTCGGAGAGATCGAAGGCCTGTGCGGCCTCGAACGCGTCGATGGCGAGCTCGGCCTCGTTGAGGTTCTTCTGATAGAGCTCGCCGAGCTGGTCGAGGACCCTCACGAGCTTGTCGCGGTCGGCGGCGGTCTTGGCCTGCTCGATCTGCTTCTTGAGGAGCAGCTCCACCTCGTGGTGCTTGCCCTTGCCGCGATGCAGCTCGATGGCCTCCTCGAGCGCCTTCGCGTTGTCGGGATCGAGCTCGAGGACCTTGGCGTAGAACTCGATCGCCTGGTCCACCTTGCCGAGGTGCTTCGACGCGATGGTCGCTGCAGTATGCATGTACTTCGCGCGCTGCTTCGTGTCCTCCACGAAGTCGGCGAGGCGGAGGACGACGTCGACGAGCTTCGCCCAGTCCTTCTCCTCCGAGTAGAGCTGCATCAGCTTGGTGAGCAGGCGGCGATCGTCGGGCTTCTCCTCGAGGGCCTGGCTGTAGGC
>JAYTZB010001230.1:0-7547 GCA_043742085.1 Polyangiaceae bacterium | reverse complement strand
TCACCCTCACCGACGAGGAGCGCTCGACGCTCGTTCGATCCATCGACGTGGGTGGCCAGTTCTACTCGCGGCAGAACACCGGCTTCGTGTCCTTCACGGGCGATCCCGTTGCCCCCGGCCTGAAGTACTGAGGAGCTGAGAGAACACCATGCGCTCCATCAAGAACAAGCTCGGTATGAACAGCCCCTTCAGCGCTCGCTTCGCGAGCAGCTGGAGCCTCCTCGCCTGCGCGGCGGTCGCCTGCGCGTCTCTCCTCTCGGGGAAGACGGCGCAGGGCGGCAACGCCACCGAGAACATCGGCGGCACGCAGGCCATCTACGGCAACATCCCGCCCGACCAGATCGAGTTCCTCTCGACCGGTGACCGCATCAAGAGCGTCGCCGCATCGGGCTCGATGATGGCGATCTGGGAGACGCTCGAGCACGGTGAACGTGTCGAGTGCCTCGACTGCATCCCGTCGGTCGAGCCTCTCCTCTACGATGCAAACTCGCGCACGCGCGAGATCGCGGCGTGGTGGCTGCGCCGCCGCCTCTTCGGCGTCTTCGGTCCGGACGAGGTCTATTCGCGCACCCTCCAGACGCTGCAGAGCGATCCGGACGCGAAGCGCCGGACCTACGCCGCCTACGCGCTCGGCGAGTTCCTCGCGGCGCCGGGCATCGAGGCCTGCGCGGCGGCGATCGATCACGACGGCGATCCCAACGTGCGCGCCGCCGCGGCGAGCGCGCTCGGACGCCTCAACGACGACGGCCGCGGCGCGCTCACCAAGGCGCTCGGCGATGCCGATGCCCGCGTGAAGCTCGCGGGTCTCACCTCGGCGGGTCGCGTCAACACGTTCACGGACGTGCAGGGCGTCGCGCGCCTCACCGGAGACGCCGATCCCACGGTTCGCCGCCGCTCCGCCGAGCTCCTCGGCGCCATGCGCGCGAAGGACTCCGTCGACGGCCTCATCGCGCTCACCAAGGACAGCGATGCGAGCGTCCGGAACTCGGCCGCGCACGCGCTCGGTCAGATCCGCGATGCCCGCGCCAAGGGCGCGCTCGAGGCGCTCTCCAACGATGCGGATGGGCTCGTTCGCGACCAGGCGAAGATCGCGCTCCGCCGGCTGTAAGGGCGCGATGGATCGCGTACGATCGGGGACGTGAAGCGCTTTCTTCCCGGGATCGCCGTTGCAGTCGCGGCCTTCGTCGCCCTCGCTCCTTCGTCATGCAAGACGAAGGAGCCCGAGTCGAGCACCTACTTCGAGCGGACCGTCAGCCCGATCCTCGCGACGTCGTGCGTCCGCACGAACACCGGCGCGGGCTGTCACGTCGCGAACGACAAAGGCAACGCGCTCGGCAACCTCGACGTCGCGTCGTTCGCGGGTCTGAGCAAGCGCCGCGATCTGCTGCTCGACTACGGCCCGTACGGCCAGCCCGCGATGCTGGTGAAGAACGTCGACCCGTTCCAGGTCCAGGTCCAGACCTACGACGGCAAGAAGGTCACGATCACCACCGACATCAAGCATGCCGGCGGATCCATCTTCGACTCCACGGGCAGCGCGTACTCGACGCTGCGCCGCTGGATCCAGAACGGCGCCACCGAGAACAACACCGGCGTGCCGCCGCTCTCCACGCCGCGCCAGCCGTGCAATCCGGTCGTTCCCTTTCGCGCGGGCTTCGATCTCACGAAGGACCCGCCGCGCGGGGATTTCGGGCAGTTCCGCGACGCGGTGAACCCGGTGCTCACCGGCAAGCAGGGCGGCAGCAACGGCGCGAGCTGCGCGGCCGGCAACTGCCACGGCACGGTCGCGAACTCGTTGTACTTTACATGCGGTGACACGCCCGAGCAGCTCCGGTGGAACTACCTCGCGGCCGAGGAGTACCTCGCGCAGACGCCCGAGCAGAGCGAGCTCTTGCGACGTCCGCTCTCGCCGGCGCAGGGCGGCGCGTACCACGAGGGCGGCGTCGTCTTCACGTCGCCGAGCGACTCCGGCTACACCGCGCTGACCGACTGGGCGAAGGCGCACGGCCCGCCCGTCGTCGACACGAGCGATCCCGGCTTCGCCTTCTTCTCGCAGAAGGTGCAGCCGATGCTCGTGAAGAAGGGTTGCATGATGGTGCAGTGCCACTCGGCATCGATGTTCCACGACTACCGATTGCACGGCGGCTCGGGCGGCAGCTTCTCGCTCTCGGCGACGCGCAAGAACTACGAGCTCTCGCTGACGCAGCTCTCGCTCGAGAGCGAGGATCCGAACGCGAGCCGCATCGTCAGGAAGAACCTGTACCGCCCCGAGGTCTGCAGCATGGGCGGCTGCGATCGGCCCTCCGGCATCGCGCATCGCGGTGGACCGCTGCTCGAGGACTTCCCGGGCACGACCGCGAATCCGAAGACCTGCGCGGACGCGAAGTACGACTACGACAACGGCGATCTCGACAAGATCCCCGCGTATTGCGTCTTCGGCGAGTGGCTGAAGCGCGAGCGCGACGTGTACAAGCTCGCGCCGCTCTCGGCGGTCGTCTACGTGAAGCGCCCCGTCGGTACCGTCACGCGACCGCAGGACTTCGACGTGTATTCGCCGGGCGCGGACCTCCGCCGGGTCGGCGCGTCGATCACGGGCGCGACCGGTGCCGTCGCCGTGACCGGTGGCGAGCAGTCGCTCACGGCGGGCTGCAGCCTCACGGTGGCGACGGCGGACATCCGACGCCCGCAGGTGTCGTGGGACGGCACCAAGATCACGTTCGCGGCGCGCTCGAGCGCCGCCGAGCCGCTCGCCATCTACGAGATGAACGCCGACGGCACGGCCTGCGCGAAGCACGCGGAGATCGGCGCGCACCCGCCGTCGCAGAACGGGCTCCTCGTCCACGACTTCGATCCCACGTACGCGCCCCCCGGCGGTGCGGATGGGCACCAGCCGCGCATCGTGTTTGCGTCGACGCGCGGCAACCTCCAGAACGATTCGTACGACTACACCGGTCCGCAGCGCACGCCCGCCGACCCGACCAAGGCGAACGCGAACCTCTACTCGTGGGAGCTGGATCCCGCCGGAGCCAGGCGCGTGCGGCAGCTCACGTTCCTCCTCAACATGGAGCGCGGACCGAGCTTCATGACCGACGGGCGGCTCATCTTCGCCGCCGAGAAGCGGGCGCCGGGCTTCGCGCAGATCGCGCTCCGTCGCATCAATTACGACGGCGGCGACTATCACCCGCTCTACGCGCAGCGCGGATCCATCGGTTTTCCCGAGGCCTCGGAGGTCGTGGAGCTCGCGGACAAGGACTTCGCCGCCATCTTCCGCTCGCCGACCACGCCGCACGGCGGCGGAACGCTCGGCGTGTTCAATCGCTCGCTCGGCATCGATTTTCGCAGCGCGAACCCCGCCGACTACCCGGTCGATCCGGGCGTCATCGACTCGACGCAGCCGCAGTTCCCCGACCCCGCATTCTTCCTGCACTCGCTGCGCTTGCCGGACGGCGCTCCCGGCGCGGGGCTCTACACGTCACCGTCCGCGCTGCCCGGCGGGTCGGTCCTCGTGAGCTACGGCAACGACGGCGACTACGACGTGTACGCCGTGAGCCCCGTCACCGGCGCGCGCACCAAGCTCTTCGGCGACGCGGGCTCCGCCGAGGTCGACGCCGTCGCCGTGTACGCGCGAGCGATACGGCCCGTGTTCCGCTCCACGCTCGACGAGCCCAACGCGCACACCACGATCCTGTCCGATCGCAAGGAGTCCGAGGTCACGGTGCTCGACATGCGCGTGCTCTCGTCGCTGCTCTTCCAGAACACGCCGACGGGGCGCCTCGTCGATCCGGGCCTCGATGCCATCTTCGTCTACGAGGACATGCCGCCGCCGCTCGAGGTCGATACGTTCGACAAGGGCGGCGCCAACGTGGCGAGCGACGCCTTCGGTCGCGTCTACGTGCGACGCCGCCTCCTCGGCGAGGTCCCGCTCGAGCGCGACGGCTCGGCGAAGTTCAACCTGCCGGGCGGCCTCCCCATCGTCTTCAAGCTGCCCGATACCGATCTCTCACGCGATCGAAAGCTCCCGCGGTTCCAGCGCGAGTCGATGGTCTTCGCGCCCGGCGAGTACGTGCATCAGTCGTTCAAGGCGGAGTTCTTCGACGCGCTGTGCGGCCAGTGCCACGGCGCCCTCAGCGGTCGCGCCGTCGACGTGGCGCTGAAGCCGGACTTCGTCACCCAGGCCTCCGCCACCATCTCCCGCGACAAGCCCCCCTTCGTCCTCAACAAGTCCCCCGCCGACCGCGGCCCCATCGAAGGCCCTCCCACCGCGCCCTGACCCGTCGCTGCTACGAGGGCACGACGAGAGGCAGAGACCACGGAGACACGAAGGGCACGAAGGCGAGACGGAGGCGGTGCGCCTCTGTTTCGTTTGCTGGCCTCTTCGCCGTTCGCGAAACTCGAATCGCCTTCGGCGATTCAAGTTTCGCTCACCAATTTTGAGTCTCCCATTTGACCTGCGAGATTGGTCCGCCATTTCGGCGTCTGGCGACCTGATGAAGACCACCACGGGAAGGGTGCGAGGGAGGCGGGAGGCTCGATCTCGAACCAAAAAAAGCTCCGTCTCGCCTCCGTTACTCCGTGACTCCGCGGTCTCTGGTTCTCCCCTCGACGAGCGGGAGATCACCACACCACGAGGTCGTCGCGGTGGATGAGGATCGCTTGGGACTCGGGGGCGCCCTTCTTCTCTTTGCGGCCCGCGATGACGACGGCTTCGACGGAGGGGCAGCCCGCCAGGCCGCGGCCCAGCTCCTCGCCGTCGGGGCCGAGGACGCGGACCGAGTCGCCCGCGCGGAAGTCGCCCCGGACGCCGGATACGCCGACCGCGAGGACGCTCTTGCCCTTGCTTCGAACGGCGGCGGCGGCGCCGGCGTCGAGCCAGACGTCGCCGCGGGGACGAAGCGTGAACGCGATCCAGTGCTTTTTTGCCGTGAGACGGCGAGCTGCGGCGACGAAGACGGTCCCCTCGTCCTCGCCCGCGAAGATGCGCCCGAGCACGTTCGCCTTGCGCGCATCGGCGATGACCACGTGCGCACCCGCGAGCGTCGCGCGACGGGCAGCCTCGATCTTGCTCGCCATCCCGCCCGTGCCCACGTCGCTCTTTTTCGCGCGGACGAGAGGCAGCGCCTCGGACGCGACGTCGTTGATCACCGAGACGCGCGCGCCTTGCCTGTCGAGCAAGCCGTCGACGTCGGAGAGGAGCACGAGGACGTCGGCGTCGACGAGCGGCGTGACCATCGCGGAGAGCTCGTCGTTGTCGCCGAACTTGATCTCCTCGACCGCCACCGAGTCGTTCTCGTTCAGCACCGGCACGGCACGCGCGTCGAGCAGCGCAGAGAGCGCGGCCCGCGCGTTGTTCCCGCGGACGCGATCGGCCAGATCGGCGTGCGTGAGCAGCACCTGCGCGACCGCGAGCCCCTCGCGCGCGAACGCTTCTTCATACGCGCGCATCAGGAGACTCTGCCCTGCAGCCGCGGCCGCCTGGAGCCGAGCCATCTCCTTGGGCCGCGCACGATAGCCCAGTTTTTTCGTGCCCAGCGCGATCGCGCCGCTGGACACGATCACGACTTGCTTGCCGGCATCGGAGAGCGCGCGCACCGCAGCTGCGAGCCGATCGTAGGCGCCGGCGTCACGAGCGAGCGTGCTCGAGCCGATCTTGACCACGATCCGGCGCGCCTTCTTGATCGCGCTGCGAGGGTCGCTCATGCGCTCTTCATGCGCGGACGCTGGAGAGGACCTCGTCGAACGCCGCATCGAGGCGGCGCACGATCCAGCCCGGCATGCTCGCGATCGAGATGAGCACGCCGTCGACGAGCTGCTCGTTGCCCTCGCGGAGGTCCTCGGGCGCGTACGGCTTGTCCTCGCGCGACGGATGCGCCTCGGTGGTGAGGGCGTAGATGAGCGCCTGATCGATGGCCCGCCGCACGCGTCGAGCCTCCTCGATGTCGATGCGGACCGAGCGCGCGGTCCGCGCGGTCTCGAGATAACGCTGGAGCAGGTGACCGAGCACATAGGTGCCGAGCGCCGAGCGCACGGGCGAGATCATCGCGAAGGGCCCGAGGCGTCCCAGAACGCGACCGACGGCGAACCTGGCGCCCTGCGAGAGAAAGCCTCGCGGTCCTTCGGTGCCGTTCGGCTCGACGAGGATGGTGCGCGCCTCGGGCGTGAGCGAGAGGCCATGCCGCGACGTGAGATCGTGCACGAGCGCGCCGCGAACGCGCCGCACGGTGGCGTCGGGAATCCAGGGCAACGGGACGATGCCGCACGCTGCGCCGAGCATCGTGTACGTCCCGAGGCGGCCGCCTCCGAGCTGCCTGCGGAGCAGCGCTTCGCTGCGCTTCGGCGAGGTCTCGCTGAGGTCTGCGTCGTCCTTGTCCATCGCCCGCAGGTTATCACGCGTCACGCGGCGCGCGTCACGTCAGCGCGCGTGCGATCGGAGCCATCTCCACCACCGTGGCCTCGAGCTCGGCGCAGATGCCGAGGAGGTCCGCGGTCGTCACGGTGGTGCCGAGATCGATGAGGACCTGGGCGCCCTGCACCTCGAGACGGGCGCCGCGCTCCGAAAGACGAGCGCCGAGCTCCTCGAGGGGACGTGCGCTGTGGATGCGCGCCACGTAGCGCCGGTCGGCGGCCGCGATCTCGGCCGGGGGACCTTGCGCGTCGAGTCGTGACGACGAGACCATCAGCGCCTCGTCGGCGTTCATCGCCAGCGGCGACGTGAGCGAGATCCGCGAAGCGAACACGATCCACGAGCGATCGGCGAGGGCGGAGACGACGATGCGCGCCCAGCTCCGCGCGACCTCCTCCGGCAACGTCGCGAGCGGATCCTCGACGGCGATCACCGCGGCGCCCGTGGCGATGGCAGCGGCGAGCACCACGCCCCGCCGCGCGTGCGGGACCATGCGCTCCATCGTCGACGTTGCGAGCGCACCAAGCTGCACGAGCGCGATGGCGTCCTTCGCGAAGGTCTTCGCATCGTTCGCGGTATGGCCGGAGAGCCGAGCGCTCCAGGTGACGTAGTCGATGGGCGTCCACTTGGCGGGCAGCGGAGGGTCGAGCGGCGCGCCGGCGACGATGCCTTCGCGCACCGCCACGTCGGCCGCGCTGCCTCGCACCTGGAGCCTGCCGCGCACCACGGGACGCCGACCGCACGTCGCCTCGTAGAGCGCGCGCGGCGCCCCGAGGACGACGACGCGATCGCCGGTGGTGCGCGCCGTCAGCCCGTCACACGCCGGAACGCCGTCGACATCGATACGCAGATCTTCGACGTGGAGCAGCGGCTCGGGCACGGCCTCACGATAGCACCGCCCCCGTGGTTCGAGGGCGGCGACTCAGGGGTTTTCGATATCGCGTGTGGCCGTGCCGAGGACGCGGCGACTCGCGCGCTCCTGCACGAATGCGACGACGCGGAGCTCCTTCGTGGCGACCCCGGACGGTACCTTCAGCGAAGCCTTGAGCGATCCGCCGCCGGCCGGCGGCGGTCCCGCCACCACGAGCTGACGCACCACCGCGGTGTGCTCGAGCACCTTGCCGGCGTTCTCGCCGCGCTTCACGTC
>JAYTZB010001229.1:0-2503 GCA_043742085.1 Polyangiaceae bacterium | reverse complement strand
GGCGGCGATCGGGACTTTCGCGGCGGCCTCGACACCATCGCGGCCGCTGTTCGCGAGCTCCCCTTCCCGGTCATCGTCAAGGAGACGGGCTGCGGCCTCTCGCGCAACGTCGGCGAGCGCCTCATCGGCGCCGGTGTCCGCCATGTCGACACCTCAGGGGCGGGCGGCACGTCGTGGGTCGCGGTCGAGACCAAGCGCGCCGAGGCCGCCGAAGATCACGCCGCCCGGGCGCTCGGCGAAGCGCTCTGGGACTGGGGCATCCCCACCGCCGCGAGCATCGGCATGCTGGCGCCGCTCGGCTTCGAGACCATCATCGCCACCGGCGGCGTCAGCACCGGCCTCGACGTCGCGCGCGCCATCACGCTCGGCGCGAGCGCAGCCGGCATCGCCCGCCCCGTCCTCAAGGCGCTCACCGCCGGCGGCCGCGCTGGTGCCGTCGCCTTCCTGGAGAGCGTGCTCACCGAGCTCCGCGCGGTGATGCTCCTGACGGGAAGCCGCGATCTGGCGGCCCTGCGCAAGGCGCCGTGCATCATGGGCGCCGAGCTCCGCTTGTGGATCGAGGCGACAGCGACGCCGCGCACGCTGTAAGCTGCACGGGTGTCGTCTCAGCCTCCGCCGTCACCCGCGCGGCCCCCTCAGCCAGTGGTCGAGTACCACTGCTTGGTCGTCGAAGACTCGCCGATGATGCGGCAGCTGCTCGTGTTCGCGCTCTCGCGCGTGAAGCAGCTCAAGGTCACGGAGGCCGATGACGGCGTCGACGGCCTGCGCAAGCTCGCGGCCGGCAAGTTCGACATCATCCTGACCGACATCAACATGCCGATCATGGATGGCCTCAAGCTCGTGAAGCGCGTTCGGACCGATCCCGTCCACAAGGACGTGCCGATCGTCGTCATCACCACCGAGAGCGCCGAGGAAGATCGCCAGCGCGCGCTCGCGCTCGGCGCCAACGCGTACATCACGAAGCCCATCCAGGCGCCGCAGGTCATCGCGAAGGTCAAGGAGCTCCTCGGCATCGAGGGGTAGGCTGATCGCGGGAGCCTGCTGCGCGCGCGCGGCCTGACGACCATGGTGCACGTCAAGATCTGCGGCGTTCGAACGGCGGAGGATGCGCGAGCGTGCGTGCGCCTCGGCGCGAGCTCCATCGGCATCAACTTCGTTCCGGCGAGCCCGCGCTGCGTCGACGAGGAGACCGCGCGCTCCATCGCGCGCGCTGCTCACGAAGCGAACGCGAAGGTGGTGGTGGTCGGCGTGGTCGCGGATCTCGAGCTCGATGCGATGCGCGCGCTCGTTCGTGAGGCCGAGCTCGACTGCCTCCAGCTCCACGGCGACGAGCCTGCCGCGACGCTCGCAGCGCTGCTCCCGCATGCCTACAAGGCGGTGCGGATCGCGAACGCCGCCGACGTGGCGCGCGCGCGGACGTATCCCGGCGAGCACTTGCTCGTCGATGCCAGGGTGGAAGGTGTGCTCGGCGGCAGCGGCGCCACGTTCGACTGGGCGCTCGTGAAGGATCTCGCGCGCCAGCGACAGCTGACGCTCGCCGGCGGCCTCGTGCCCGAGAACGTCGAGCGCGCCGTGCGCGAGCTCCGTCCCTACTGCGTCGACGTCGCGAGCGGCGTCGAAGGCGACGCGAAGCACGCGCCCGGCGTGAAGGACCTCGAAAAGGTCCGCGCCTTCATCGAAGCCGCTCGCCGCGCGTGAGCGTGAGCGCTCGGCCTCGCCTCAGCTGCCGGTGCCGAGGTCGCAGCGTGCCATGATCTCGGCGCGCGTGTCGCGCATGTGCTCGAGGCCCTCGAGGAGGACATCGGCCGGAGACTGGCCCTTCGCGACGAGCTCCTCGAGCCGTGCGAGGTGCGCGCGCTCGTCCTTGCCGGACGGCGAGAGGTTGTGGCGGCGCTCGAGGCCGCCCGACGCGATCGTGAGGACCTTCTCGGCGACGGGCTGCAGCGTGGCTCCGCGGAACCGCGCGCCGAGGCCCTTGTTCCAGACCTCCTTGCGGGTCCCGTTGACCTCGTCGTAGGTCCAGTCGTGCGTGAGCGCCTCGGCCTCGGCAAGGGCCTGCTTGTCGTAGAAGATGCCGGTCCAGAGCGCGGGCAGCGTGCACGCCATCTTCGCGCCCTGCGTGTCGGCGCCACGGATCTCGATGGTGTTCTTGAGCCGAACCTCGGGAAACAGCGTGTTGAGGTGGGTCTTCCAGTCGCCCATGTTGGGCTTGTGGCCCTGGTACCCGCTCTTCCAGAAGCTACGGAAGCTCTGGCCCGTGTTCGCCAGCTTTTGGCCGTCACGCTTGAACATGAACATCGGGACGTCGAGCGCCCACTCGACGTAGTCGACGAACTTCGAGTTCCGCTTCCAGACCATCGGCACGAGGCCAGAGCGATCCGGATCGGTGTCGAGCCATACCTTGGCGCGCATGCTCTTGCCGCCGAAGGGCTTGCCCTCGACGAACGGAGAGTTGGCGAAGAGCGCGGTGGTGAGCGGCGCGAGCTTGAGCGCGACGCGCATC
>JAYTZB010001228.1:0-2256 GCA_043742085.1 Polyangiaceae bacterium | reverse complement strand
GAGAGCGGGCAGAACTGCGGCGGGCTCTTGCACTTCGCGGCCTTCGCGTACTGCGAGGTCTTGCTGTCGTTGACGGCGACGTTGATGCCGTTCGGGCAGCAACCGCCCTTGGGGACCGCGACGCAATCGTCGTCGACGTTGCAGGCGTTGTAGCTCGCCATGCGGAGCTCGGCGTCTTGCGACTCCGCGGCGGACTCGTCGGGCGCGGCGGGGTCATCGGTCGGCGCGGCACAGGCAGCGACGGAGATCGAGCCGACGACGGTGAGAGCAAGCATCGAGAAGACGGACTTGAGGGACATGGAAAGCCTCCGGGAAGAACCTCGCGTTCGCGCCAATCACGCCCGCGGGTGACGGCGCTTTGACCCCGGTGTCGTGTGTGCGCAAGTCCTACTTTTATCCACACCATAAACACGTGCGAATCCGCGTTGTTGCAGAACGCAACGTTGGCAGGAGAGGGCATTCGGGGACGCTTTCATCTGCCGTCGGCGCCTGCCCGGATCCGCGCTAACACCCCGGCATGAGCGGCCCTCGTCCTGTCAAAGCGCCTCGTGGTTCCGAGCTGTCGTGCAAGGGCTGGGTGCAGGAGGCAGCGCTGCGCATGCTCCACAACAACCTCGATGCCGAGGTGGCGGAGCGCCCCGACGACCTCGTCGTCTATGGCGGCACCGGCAAGGCCGCGCGCTCGTGGGAGGCGTTCGACGTCATCGCGCGCGAGCTCCGCGCGCTCGAGAATGACGAGACGCTGCTCGTGCAGTCGGGCAAGGCGGTCGGACGCTTTCGCACGCATCCCGACGCGCCGCGCGTCCTCATCGCGAACTCGAACCTGGTCGGCAAGTGGGCCACGTGGGATCACTTCCGCAAGCTCGAGGCGGCGGGCCTCATCATGTACGGGCAGATGACCGCGGGCTCGTGGATCTACATCGGCAGCCAAGGCATCCTCCAGGGCACGTACGAGACGTTCGTCGCCGCGAAGAAGGCCTACGCCGAGCGCACGAAGAAGAGCGGCCACGCCTGGGTGCTCACCGCCGGTCTCGGCGGCATGGGCGGCGCGCAGCCGCTGGCGGCGACCATGGCCGGGCTCTCCTGCCTGGCCATCGAGGTGGACCCCACGCGGATCCAGAAGCGCCTCGACACGCGCTACGTCGACGAGCGCATCGACGATCTCGACCAGGCTCTCGCCCGCATCGAGCGGGCGAAGAAGGAAGACAAGGCGGTGAGCATCGGCCTGTGCGGAAACGCCGCCGAGATCTTCCCCGAGCTCGTGAAGCGCGGCATCACCCCCGACCTCGTCACCGAGCAGACCGCCGCGCACGATCCGCTGATCGGCTACATCCCGATGGGCTTTCTGCTCGAGGAGGCCAGAGAGCTCCGCAAGGAGGATCCCGACGCGTACGTCGAGAAGGCGAAGGCGAGCATGGCCGAGGAGGTCGACGCCATGCTGACGATGAAGAAGCGCGGCGCCGAGGTCTTCGACTACGGCAACAACATCCGCGCGTGCGCCGTCGAGGCGGGCTGCAAGAACGCCTTCGACATCCCCGGCTTCGTCCCGGAGTACATCCGACCCCAGTTCTGCGTGGGCCGCGGTCCGTTCCGCTGGGTGGCGCTCTCCGGTGACCCCGAGGACATCGCCGTCACCGATCAGGCGGTGCTCGACGCGGTCCCCGACGATCCCGATCTGCGCCGCTGGATCGAGCTCGCGAAGGAGCACGTGAAGTTCCAGGGCCTGCCCGCACGCATCTGCTGGCTCGGCTACGGCGATCGCGCGAAGGTCGGCCTCGCGTTCAACGAGCTCGTGCGCACCGGCAAGGTGAAGGCGCCCATCGTCATCGGCCGCGATCACCTCGACTGCGGCTCCGTCGCTTCGCCCAACCGCGAGACCGAAGCCATGAAGGACGGCAGCGACGCCATCGCCGACTGGGCGATCCTCAACGCGCTCGTCAACACGGCATGCGGCGCGAGCTGGGTCAGCTTCCATCACGGCGGCGGCGTCGGCATGGGCATGAGCCTCCACGCCGGCATGGTGGTCGTGGCCGACGGAACGCCCGAGGCGGCCAAGCGCCTCGAGCGCGTCCTCACCAGCGACCCGGGCATGGGCGTCATCCGCCACGCCGACGCCGGGTACGACGACGCCATCGCATGCGCCGCGACGAAGGGCGTGCACATCCCGCATCGCGCGTAGCCCGCGCTCGCGCTCCCCGGCGCCTCGTGCTCTGATCGAGGCGTGCGTCTTACCGTTCTTCGCGTTGCGCTCGGGCT
>JAYTZB010001227.1:0-2448 GCA_043742085.1 Polyangiaceae bacterium | reverse complement strand
GACGCCACGCGCAAGTACAACGCGGGCATCGTGTTCAAGCGCGCGTTCGGTCAGGGACGCATCACACGCATCGAGGGCCTCGGCGACTGGCTCCGGATGTGTGGCGATGCCGTCGTGGAGGAGAAGCTGCTCCGCCCCGGCACGCCGCGACGCAACTGGAAGCACACGCTGCTCTCCGACGGCCACGTCCTCGTGCGCCATCCCGACTGGGAGACCGCGTACCGGATGTCGTTCGCAGCCGCGAACGACATCCGCATGTTCGCCGAGTGAGCCCGTCCAGCTCCTGACGCACGCGCCCGCGGGCTCAGCCCACCGAGCCGAGGCGATAGACGCGCTCGAAGCCGGCATCGACGTTCTTGATCGTGATGGCGACGATCCCGTGCTCGTCGAGGGAGTATTCCTCCTCGATACGCGGGCCCTTCGCGTTCATGCGCGCGACCACGATGCCGGTGAGGTCGGCGGGCGGCGTGTCGCCGAGCTCGGGATCGAACGGGAAGAAGACGTCGCCCGAGATCATCATGTCGCCGCGCGGGCGCCCGTCCTCGCTGACCGCGTTGCACTCGAAGAAACGGAAGTGACCGACGTTGTGGGCGGCGCTGTAGACGCGACGTCGGCGTAGCGGCTGACCCGCGCGCGCCGGTAGCTCCGTATCGTGCGTAAAAATAGGGTCGAACGTGATCTCGGCGCCCGCGCGGCTCTCGCGGAACACGCCGAAGGTGCGCGAGTAGCGGTCGGAGAGATCGAACCCCGCGCTCTCGTCACACGCGATGGCGAGCCCGATGGCGATGGCGGCGGACGGATAGGGAGAGCGATGCACGCGGCGACCGAAACGCTGGCGCAAGGCGCGCGCCACGATGGGGAGCTCGCTCGCCCCGCCGACCACGTAGATGCCGGCGATCTCGTCGAGCGCCGCATCGACGGAGCCGTCGACAGCGCCGTCGAGCTTCGACATCACGGGCACCATCACCTCGATGGCGCGCTCCACGAGCGGCATGCAGGCCTCGTAGAAGTCGGCGACCGGCACGACGACTTCGGAGGTCTTCGCGAGCGCGCCAAGCGCCGCCTCGACGTCGATCGAGATCTTGCGTGAGCTCGGGTTCAGCCGCTCCTTCGCGTCGCGGCACTGATCGACGAGGCGATCGAGAGCGACGCGATCGATCGCCGATCGCTCGAGGCCGGCGCGGGCGAGCACGAGATCGACGAGGACGTCATCGAAGTCGTCGCCGCCGAGCTGGTTGACGCCCGCCGTCGCGAGCACCTCGTGGCTGCGACCGCGCATGCGTACCAGCGACGCGTCGAACGTGCCGCCGCCGAGATCGTAGACCACGACGTGATCGCGCCGTGAGGTCACCGTGTCGCGATGGCGATGCGTGTATTCGAAGCCAGCCGCGGACGGCTCGTTCAGCATGGCGATGGGGTTGAAGCCCGCGCGCCGGAACGCATCGAGGGTGACGAAGCGCTGCGCGCCCGAGGCATTGGCGGGCACGGCCACCACCGAGCGAAGCTCGTCGTCCGCCTGCATCTTGCCGGCCTCGGGAAGGTTCGAGCGCGTCAGCACCGCTTCCTTGGTGGCGACCAGGAAGCGCGTTACCAGCTCGTCGATGGCGATGGTGGTGCTGCCGATGGTGACGGTCTGGCCCGACCCGGAATGAGCGTCCGCGAGCAGCCGCTTGAACGAGCGCACGGTCGTGAACGACGGATCCACGGCGGCGGCAGCGAGCGCGTCGAAGCCGAAGCGCAGCTCGCCGTCTCGTTCGGCGACCACGGACGGGAAGAAATCGTGGGCGTCACCAGCGTCGTCCGAGAAGCTGAGGACCGGATAGTTGCCGCGATCCGCGCATGCCACCACCGTCCGCGTCGTTCCGAAGTCGATCCCGAGTCTCACGTGCAGCCTCCTCCGGCGAGTCTGCCACCAGCTATCGCGCGTGGGGATTTTCCGGCAAGTTCCATGTGATGACACCCGCAGTGCTCGTGCTGGTGCTCGCGCAAGCTGCGACGTGATCGACCCCATCGGAGAGATGGAACGCGCGCTCGGCACCGGCTGCTGAATCTCCTAGTACCCGGCGGTGAGCCCACGCGCGTTCGCTCGTATCGTCCTCGTCGCAGCTCCCACGATCGCCGCCCTGATCGCCGCCCTGCTCGGCGCGTGCGTGGGTAGCGAGCCCGACGTGCCGGTCGACACCACTCCGGAGTCCGGCGCGGAAACGAGCACCGGCGACGCTCCTTCCGGCGGCGACGGCGCCCTCGATGCCATGCCGTCATCGATGGATGCGAGCAACGCCGACGGAGGGCCGTGGACGCCGGCGCTGCTCGACCAGGCCGACAACCTCGCGCTCTGGCTCGAGCCCTCGGCGTCGGCGCTCGTCTTCAGCAGCGGAACCATCGGCATCTGGAAGGATCGCAGCAAGCACCAGACCGACGCGAAGAACACGACCGCCGGACCGACCG
>JAYTZB010001226.1:0-2719 GCA_043742085.1 Polyangiaceae bacterium | reverse complement strand
GCGCTCGTCGGGAAGACGCTGGAGAGTCCCTTGGTGCAGACGTTACGGAACGATGCGACGGAGCCCATCGAGCGAATCGTTGCCGAGCTCGACCGCTTCCAACCCGAATCGCTCGTGGGGTACGCCTCGATGTTGCGCCTCCTCGCGAACGAGCAGCTTGCGGGCCGCCTCCGAGTGTCACCGCGCGCCGTCATGTCGGCCTCCGAGGTGCTCACGACCGAGTCGCGGACGCGCATGCGCGCCGCCTGGAACATCGAACCGTTCGACGTCTACGCGGCGACCGAGCCGGCGGCGATCGCGTCGGAGTGCGGGCGCCACAGCGCTCTTCACCTCTACGAGGACCTCGTCATCACCGAGATCGTCGACGAGGCAAATCGCCCGGTGCCCGCAGGCGTCACTGGCGCCAAGGTCCTCGTCACGGTCCTCTTTCGTCGCTCGCAGCCGCTGATCCGCTACGAGATGAGCGATCGCGTCGCGTGGCTTCCCGAGCGGTGCGCGTGCGGGCGGCCCTTCGCGCTCGTCAGTCCCGTCGAGGGGCGCGAAGAGGAGGTGCTTCGGCTGCTGGGTCCGTCCGGCGACCGCGTCCCCGTGCATCCGAACGTGTTCCACAAGGTGCTGGAGCTCGCGCCCGTTGCCGAGTGGCAGATCGAGCAAGACGCGGTCGGAATCCTTCACCTGAAGGTCGCCGGCGCCGCAGCGACACTGGACGTCGTGCAACTTGGGAAGAACGTGACGGCCGCCATCACATCGGTCGGCGCCGTCCCGCCCCGCGTCATCGTCGAACGTGTCACGACCATCCCGCGCACCAAGCTCGGGAAGGCCGCTTTGGTGCTGGCGTACCGGCAGATGGGAAATCCATGAGTGCCAGCCTGTCCCACGGCTTGCGTCGCCGCGGATGGGCCGCGCGTGATCAGGCGGCGTCGATGCCCACGCGCTTCGCGAGCTCACCCTCGAGGATTTCGTGCAATGCCCCTTCGACCTCGTGGCGCAGTCGCCGACCGGTCTCGGGATCGTTCGCCTCTTCGGGTAGAGCGCGCGGCATGATGGGCTCGCCGAACACGAATTTCAGCCGGACGAGGTGGGGGATCGGCAGTATGCGTGACAGGCGCGGAATGGGAACACCGGTCCGTCGCAGCCATGCCTCGCCGCGTTGATAGGCGTTGCCAACGAGATCGAACAGGTCGTCAGCACCGATGGATGCCAGCGGGACGATGGGTGCTTGATTGCGGATGGCCGCGCGGACGAATCCGTAACGGTCGCCCCAGAGCAGGCGGTAACGGAGCTCACGCGGCTTGACCGCTTCGCGGAGCCCACCTGGGAGCACGAGGACGAGCTCGCCGCGCGACAGCAATCGGTCGGCGTTCTCCGGCGTGCCGTCGACAGTGCCGACCGCAGTCGCAAGCCGCCGAACGAAAGGCACCTTCCACAAGACGTGCTCTCCGAGCGCCCAGACGGGCCGGTGGAGCTCGTGCCACACCGCGGCCATGGGGAAAAGGACGTCCAGGCCCAACGCGGAGTGGTTCGCGACGAGAAGCGCGGCGCCGGCCGGCACGCGACCGAGTCCTTCGACTTCGACGTGAAGGTGCTTCGAGAGCCAGCCAACGCCCTCATAGAGGCGCCGCGTCGTGTCGGACCCGAAGGCAACAAACGCGTTCTGGTGCTCCGCGTGGAATCCGTCGATCGTCATGGCTTGCGTTGATCACCTCCAAACCTGCGGCCGCGTCGCGCGAGACGCAACCGGCTACTCGGCCGCGTGGGCTCGGGTGGCGCTCGGCTGGCAGACCGCCGCGAGCGTTCGCACGATGCTCTCCGGGCTCAGACCGTCGTGATGATGGCCCCCACGGTGGGCGTGCCGCGCGAGATCGTTCATCGACACGATCCCGACGGGCTTCCCATCTGCATCGACGACGGGGATGCGGCGGATCTTGTGCTGCTGCATGAGGGCCTCCGCGGCATCGAGGCTCTCGTTCTCGCGCATGGTCATGATCACGCGGGAGGCGGCGCTCGCAACGCGCATGTTCCCAAGCGGCTGGCCCTGCGTGTAGGCGGCCATGCATATGTCACGGTCCGTGATCATCCCGATGGCCTTGCCCTCCGCATCCACGACCGGGACGCAGCCGCAGTCATTTTTCCACATGAGCTGGGCGACGCTGTTGAGCGAGTCGTCCGGGCAGCAGGTCCGGACTCCGCGGGTCATCATTTCACTGACGTTCATGGCGTTCCTCCTTGGAAGTGATGTTTGGTAGCGGTGCGGTCGAGCAAGCGGCGTGCCACAAGGGATCGGCGACACGTGACGCGGCTGGTCGCCTGGCGCCCGCTCGGGCCTTTTGCAGCCCTGCGCGCAACGCGCATCCCATGCGGTCGCGACGGCCCCCCGATGAGGTCCGAGCGTTCTCCCGCGTGGGCTACCGCGCACCCGCCCGAAAAGCGCTGCCGTCGATGACGTGGAACGCTCAGTGCACTGCGCTCGCGCGCTGCGCCACGACAAGGAGAACATCATGAGCCAACTCATCAAGAAGACGGACGGACAGATTCAGCGTGACGTGCTCGAGGAACTGAAGTGGGACACCCGTGTGAAGGAGACCGACGTCGGTGTCGAGGTCAACGAGGGCACCGTCACGCTCACGGGGACGGTCGACAGCTGGACCGCGCGTCTCGCCGCCCCGGAAGCCGCGCACCGAGTCTCTGCCGTGCTGGACGTTGCGAACGACGTTCAGGT
>JAYTZB010001225.1:0-1810 GCA_043742085.1 Polyangiaceae bacterium | reverse complement strand
TTCGTCAGATCCGTGGCGTCGAGCGCGTGCAGGATCGCCGGCGCCGACTTCTGGTAGCCGCCGTTGTCGAGCACCCACACGATGGCGTTCCTGGTGCCGTCCGCGGAGATCGACGGTGTCGAGCCACGGTCGAAGCACGTCGGGCACGTTGCCGCGATGTCGACCGGGTCTTCACCGAAGAGGCCAGTCGCCGGATCGGTCGCGAAGGCCATCAGCGGCAGCTGGTGGGGGAGCACGTAGAGCCGCTCGTCGAAGAACACCGGGTTCGAGATGAGGAAGTGGCTCACGACGTTGAGCGACTGCACGACGTGATCGGTCTCTTCGTCGTATCGCCCGAGGTTCTCGCGATCGAGGACATAGAGAGTGTGCTCCTTGGCGCCCACCACGAGGCGATGGATGGGAGCTGCCGCTCGATCCGGGAGCAGGATCGGCGCGGACGTGCCGAAATCGAGGTCGCCGTCGCGCAGCGTGACGGTGTCGTGCGGAGAGAAGAAATCCTTGATCGTGAAGCTGTCGCCGTCGATGCGCAGCCTGAGCGCCGAGAGCGAGTAATTCGTGCGGGTCGCATCGTCTTCCGTGTCGAAGGGGCCATTGCCGGACGCGACGTAGATGTTGCCGTCGGCATCGGCGGACGGGCCACTGGCCCCCATCCAGATGCCACCCGCCAGACCGTCCGGCGTGGTCACCATCGCAGCGGGCGGCCGGCCGAGGTCGGCGGTGTCGTAAGCCATCAACCACCCGTGATACGGCGCGCGGTCTCCGTGCGAGGCCCACGCGATGATCACGCGGCCGTTCACGAGCGCGAGCGCCGCTCGCTGGTTGTGGCGCAGCGCTTCGAAGGAGAGAACTCCGTCCACCGCGTCCGACGAGGTGCCTCGGACCTGCGCGGCGATCACGACCGGCGCGCCGGTCTTCTCCGTTCCGTCCACGAGATGGAGAGCGTGGAGGCGCTGCACGTAGGTCCCGTCCGCGCGCTTCGACTTCGACACGACATAGAGGAGCTCGGCGGCGCGATCGATCACCGGTGTGCCGGTGATGCCGATCTCCGGCGAGATGTCGGGAACGAGAGTGTCCGCGCTCGGCACCGGCACCTCGCCGCTCGGGAGCAGCGACGCGTGCCAGAGCGGCTCGGTGGACGTGCTCGCCGCATCGAACGCGTAGACGCTGTCGTGCTCCGTTGCGACGAACACCACCTCGTGCTCGCCGGCTGGCATGACGAGGTGCGAGACATAGAGAGGCTCGGCATAGACGTACCCGTCGACCGGCCACGAGGCCCGCTTGCCGAACGATCCTGCGGCGACGTTCGTCGGATTGAGGATGGTCTCCGCCGACGTCACGCCCGTGCGCGCGAGGTTGTACTGGAACGTCAAGAGGTCGACGCTGGGCGGCTCCTGGAGCTCCGCGCCGGGCGGGCTCTCCGCGCCGGCATCGGCGGCCATCGGCTCGCTGCTCCTTCCAGATTTGCAGTCGCTGCACGCGGCTGAGAGGAGCAGAGCGATGCCGACGAGGTGCGCGCGTGGTGAGCTGTGCATGAGGCGACGATTCCTGGTGTGTCGCCTCGAGCCCGATCGATCACGCTCGAGAACAAAAGTCCGCAGGCGACGCGGCAAAGGCAACAGCGACCTCCCGTCGAATGCGGACCGAGCGAGCCCCTCTGCGGCGTGCACACCTCGGCCCATGCGGGTGATGCCCCGCAGCGGCCGGCGGGGGCCGTGCCGCATGGACGTCAGGATCGGCTCACGAGAGCGTCGAAACCGACGTGCCGGTCGTCGGCCGGGACATTGCACGACGACCGGACTCAGGGAGCAAC
>JAYTZB010001224.1:0-1716 GCA_043742085.1 Polyangiaceae bacterium | reverse complement strand
CCGGAAGCGCCAGCATCGCTTTGTGCGCTCGCGCTCGTCGCCGGAGCGGCGACCGCGACGGCCATCGCGATGGCGGTCGCGATGCTCGTCATGATGCTGCGAGCCGCTTGCATGTCGTTACAGTGCGCACTTCTCACCGTGACGGCAAGGCGATCTCTGTCGCAGCCCTGCGCGGATCGCGCGCGTCCTTGCGCGATCGCCCTCGGCGCAGCGCGGATCCGGCCTACACGCGCGCACCAAACCACGGCCGAGACGGGCCTGGGACGACCCGCGGACCCTTCGTTTCGACATCTTTCGCGTCCGAAGCATGAAGCCGACCTCCTCGTTCGCGTCGCTCGGGTCCTGTGTTTCGGCGATCGCTCTGTCCGGTCTGCTGGCCTGCGGAAGCGAAGCGGGCCCGGTCGATCCCGGCGCCGGCGGTACCTCGACCGCGGCCGGCGATCCATCCGCGCCGGCATGGGGCGCGGCTACGGGTGCGGGCGCGCCTGGAACGGCGCCCGCGACGCCCCCGTCCGATCCCGCGAAGCTCGGCGCGCCCTATCCGATCGTGCTCATGCACGGCATGAGCGGCTTCGGCCAGCTGACGGTCGGACCGGTCGGCATCACGTACTTCGACGGCGTCGTCGAGGACCTCACCAAGAACGGCGAGTCGGTGTTCGTCACCGTGGTGCCTCCTTACGACACGAGCGAGGCGCGCGCCGCCGCGCTCGCCACGCAGATCGACGGCATCCTGAAGCGCACCGGCAAGGCGAAGGTGAACCTCGTCGGCCACAGCCAGGGCGGGATGGACGCACGCGTCATCACCAGCGCGCAGGGGCTCGGCTACGGCGACCGCGTGGCGTCGGTGACCACCATCGCGACGCCGCATCACGGCAGCAAGGTGGCCGATGCCGTGCTCGGTCTCCTCCAGAACGTGCCCGCCGACGTCGTCGACTCGGTGACCGGCGATTTCCTGAAGCTCGTCGAGAAGACCGCCTTCGAGCTGCAGAGCGACGCGCATCTCCGCCAGCAGGTGGTGGAGATCAGCGAGCACTACACGAGCACCGTCTTCAATCCGACGTACCAGGACGCGCCCGGCGTCCTCTACATGAGCTACGCGGGTCGTACGAACCTCCGCACCGGCATCGGCGTCTGCGACGACGGCAAGTACGACAACGACCCTCTCTCCGTCGACGTCACGCAAGCAGCGCTCGCGCCGCTCGCCATCTTCCTCGAGGAAGGTAGGTTCCTGGTCAACGACGGCCTCGTCACCGTCGAGAGCGCGAAGTGGGGGACGTTCCAGCAGTGCGTCCCCGCCGATCACCTAAAGGAGGTCGGTCAGCTCGCGCCGATCGCGTCGAGCTTCGACCACCTCCAGCTCTTCCGCGACGTCGTCGCCCGCGTTCGCCTCGCCGGCTACTGAGCAGGGCGCACGCGGCGCACGCGACGCGACACCGAGAGGAGCACGACGACGCCGAGCAGATCGGCGGCGAAGTCCCAGATGCTCGACGTGCGGTGCGCCGAGTAGCGCTGGAGGTACTCCTCGGTGCCGGCCGGCACGAGGACGACCAGCGCGGCGAGCGGGATGGCGAAGCCCGCGATGGCCAAGGCGTTCCGCTGCCGTAGCGCGCCGTCGAGGAAGACGGCGAGGAGCCCGCCGATCGTGAAGTGCACGATCTTGTCGGACTGCGGAATGCGCTGGAAGATCTCGGGCAGCCCCTCACGGTACGCGAGCAC
>JAYTZB010001223.1:0-3504 GCA_043742085.1 Polyangiaceae bacterium | reverse complement strand
GGTGATCGCGAAGTCGGCCCACAGGCGGCCTTCCACGTCCTCGTCCTTCACGCCGAACGATGCCGGAGCTCCCGCCACCTTGGTCTCGGGGATGATCTGGACGCGCGCCGGCAGCGGCTCCGCGCTCGTCGCGTCGGCGATGTTCACCTGGATGGTGGCGCGCTTCGGAAGCGCGAGATTCACGGTGGCGGAGCCTGCCGGGGCCGGGCTAGCGGCGGGGATGGCCCAGCCCTTGAGCGTGGGCGTGAGCTGCGCGTCGCCCGGCGGAAGATGGATGACGAACGCGCCGGTTGCGTCGGTGATGGTGCGCGAGAGGTACTGGCCGCCGGCGGTGGTGGCGTGCACGAGCGCGCCCTCGAGGGCGCCGCCGCCGGTCTCCGTCAGTACGCCCCGCACCTCGCGCCACGCCGGTTCTTTGTAGAATGCACGCTTCGTCTCGAGGAGCCCGTCGATGCCGGGGGCGCCGACCACCATCTCTGCGTAGTCGAGCGTCTTGGTCGCGCAGGGATCGAGCGCGAGCCCCTTCAGGCTGTAGAGCTGGAAGCCGGAGATGCCGATCTCGGCGCGCATCGAGCTGCCGAGCGACTTCACGAGGAACGCCGACTTGCGGGAGTCGAAGGCCACGAACGGCGTCTCGCCCTTCGGCTCCGCATAGCCGTTTGCCTCGGTGAAGACCTGACTGCGGTTCGCCTGGAAGAAGCCGAAGTACTGCTTGTTCGTGAAGTCCACCGGATCGAGGCGCGTGTTGACGAGGTTGAGGCGAAGCAGCACGCGTGGCGACCCGGGCTCGAGCACGTAGTCGAGCGCCGCCGGAAAGCCGTACTCGTCGGGGAGGAGGCCCGCGAACGTGTCGAGGAAGGGCACGTTCACGAGCTTGCCCGACACGCGGACGATCGCCGCCTGGCCGTCGGAGCCGTCGGCGAGGACGGACACCTTGTCGGGCTGCACGGTCTGGCGCGCGAGCATGACGAGCGTCTCGTTGTACTGGGAGACGCCGGTCGGCCGGCCATCGGCACCGACCGTCTCGAGCGCGAGGATGTCGCCGCCGAGCGGGTTGTAGCCGTCGCTCGGCCCTTCCGCTTCGATGTAGACTGCAATCTTGTCGTTCGCGAGCACGAAGTCGTTCACGCGCACCTTGTTGCGCGCGTTGTCGGGCTGCACGATCTGAGCGGCGTCGTGGATGCGGCCGGCGCGCGCCTGGCCTGCGGCTTTGGCGGCAAACGGATCGGCGGAGCCGTCGGTGGTCCCGCCAGGAAAGCGGAAGGCCTCGAGGTTTCCCTCGCACACGGGCCCCGCGGCGTCGGGGTCGGCAGACGGTGCGCCCCCGTCGGAGGAGCAAGCAAAGACGGCGGGCCACGCGCTCGCGAGCGTGACGGCGACCGCGGCAAACAACAGCCCGCGAAGCTTCATGGGCGGGAATGCTATACCTTCGGAGGGCGCTCCGCTGCCGGTGTCAGGGGCGTAGGGGAGAACGCAGGCAACGGATGAAGAACATTCGACGCAAGGCCTTCGACATCAAGACCCTGCGCTTGTCGCCGGAGGAGGGCTTCGTGCTCTCGCGGCTCGATGCGCCGCTGTCGGCGAAGGAGCTCGTGGATCTCACGGGAATCGAGGAGAGCCGCGTGGTCGCCATTGTCGAGACGCTCGCGATGCACGGCGTCGTGGAGCTCGATCGCGAGGGCGCACCGCCGCCGCGGCCCGCTACGGCCGCGCCCACCGAGGCGGATCAGGAGCAGTCGGATCAGGAGGTCCTCCAAGCGGCGTCCGCGGCCGGCGCGGGCGTCACGACCGAGGGGGAGGAGCCCGCGGACGACGTCGACGATCCCGCGGAGGAAGAAAAGCGCGTCCAGGGCGAGCGCGAGTACCAGAAGATCTACGAGCAGATCTATCACCCGATGCAGCGCGACGAGCGCATCGCCGCCGCCGAGCAGGCGACCGGAGCCGATCTCCTGGCGTTGTGTCTCGACGCCGAGCCGCAGGTCATCCACGCGGTGATGTCGAACCCCAAGGCGGGGCTCGCGCATGCACGCATGATCGCACTGCACCATCGAACGCAGGCTGGGCTCGAGCTAGTGGGGCGCCGCACCGAATTCGTCAGCGACACGCAGGTGCAGCGTCGCTTGCTCTCGAATCCGCAGCTACCGACCACGCTGCTCCGCAAGATCGTCAACCCGAAGCTGTTGATGGAAGTCTACAAGATCGCCATCAACCGGGAGATCCCGGAGCGCTCGCGCGTGATGACACGCGAGCTCCTGCAGAAGAAATTCATGCTCGGCTCGGGCGACGAGCGCGCCGCGCTCCTCATCAAGACCGAGGGGCGCTGCCTCATCCTCCTCGTCAACTGTGCGCTCGACGCTCGGACCACGCAGGTCCTCACCTCGAAGACGAGCTACACGGTGCTGTTCATCCAGAACCTGGCGCGCTGGTCGGCGACGCCGCCTCCGCTGCTCGTGCATCTGCTGAAGCAGCCGGTGGTGCGCATGAACATGGGGCTGAAGAAGATGCTGCTGAAGCATCCCAACGTCCCGTCCGAGACGAAGCGCAACCTGTCGTCTTGACCGCTAGCGTACGCGGTCAGGACGGCGCAGCGCTCTGCGCGTACAGCGCGGAGATACGCTCGTCGGGCTTGGCCAGACCCGCGAGCAAGAACGCGCGGAATGCCGCCGCGAGCCGCTTGACGGTCTCTGCGTCGAGCTTCTCGGCCGAGCCGAAGAAGCCGCTGTTGGTCCCGAAGATGGCCCACGCGAGATCGACCATGCGATGCCGCGGGACGGGCAGGTTCTCGACCTCGATGCCCTTGAGGGTGGGGACATCGTGCGCGACGTCGTAGGCGGCGGGCACGAAGTTGAGGGCGACCCGCCAGAGGGGCTTCTCCACGTAGTCATCCGTGACCAGCACGCAGGGCACGTCGACCTCGCTCTGGCTCCGCGCCACGACCGGATGCTCGCGTCGCACCGCCTCGCGCAGCGTGGGTGCGCCCGAGAGGTCGGTGCGCAGGATGAAGAAGTCGAAGAAGCATCCGAAGACCGACGTGAGCCCCGGATCGAGGCCGCGCGTCAGCTCGTTGGGGGCGATGATCGTGACGTCCGGCTGGTCGTTCATCACCGCGAAGAACGCCTTGTAGATGGCGGCCAGCACCACGAACTGAGTGGTCGACTCCGCGCGCGCCAGCGCAGCGATCTCGGCCCAGGCCCGTGCGTCGATCGGGACCGGCGCGACGTGCACGCTCGTGCTGTGCGTCACCGGAGCCGGGCGGTCGAAGGGCAGCGCGATGGGCGCTGCACCCTCGATCCGCCGGCGCGCCTCGGCCACGCGCGCCTGGAGCTCCGCGGCCTGTGTGAGCTCGCGCTGCCACGCGACGAAGTCGACATACTGCAGCGCCGGCATGGCGAGCGGTGAAGGCTCGCTGGCGACGAACGCTCGGTAGATGGTGAGGACCTCGGCGATGAGCGTCAGCGCCAGCATCGGATCGAGCGCGATGCGGTGGCCGGCGACGACGAGGAC
>JAYTZB010001222.1:0-7196 GCA_043742085.1 Polyangiaceae bacterium | reverse complement strand
GTACCACGTGAAGGTCTGCGACTTCGGCATCGCCAAGATCAACGACCCGCGCGGCTTCCAGAGCGAGAGCGGCAAGGCGCTCACGTCGAGCGGTACGCTGATCGGTACGCCCGAGTACATGTCCCCGGAGCAAGCACGCGGCGACCCCCTCGACGCGCGTTCGGACCTCTACTCGGTGGGCATCGTCCTCTATCAACTGCTCGTCGGTCGCGTGCCGTTCTCCGCGGAGAACGCGCTCGGCGTCGTCCTCAAGCAGGTCACCGACGAGCCGGTCCCGCCGACGCAGGTGCGTCCCGGTGTAAACCCGCGCCTCGAGGCGATCTGCCTGCGTGCGCTGAAGAAGTCGCGCGACGAGCGCTATCAATCGGCGAAGGACATGCGTCGCGACCTCCGCGGCGTGTTCGGCTATCGGCCGCTCAGCCAGGGCGACGACAGCGGCGCGCATCTCCCCGCCGTGGCGCCGGGCGTCGCGCCGGGCGTCGTCGACGCGACCAGCGCGGCGACCATCGTCTACTCGGAAGGGCACGCGCCGACCGAGCCGGGGCCGATGGGAGACTTCGCGCCGAAGGGGACGTCCGACGGGACCGAGGTGACGTTGCCGATCCCCGTCGCGCACCGCTACCTCGGCGCGATCATCGGGGTGGCTGCGCTGGCGCTGCTGCTCGGTGCCTTCGCCGTGGTGATGGCGACGCGCAACGAGAGAGCGCGTGAAGCGCGCGCCGCGAGCGATGCCGCCAGCACCAGCAGCGCTGGCGCCGCGACTGGCGCGAGCCCGAGCGATGCGCCCGCGTCGACGGCGGCAGCACCGGTCGTCGTTGGCTCAGCCGCCGAGCCGATCGGTGCAGCGGGCGGAGCGGCGAGCGCGCGATCGTTTGCACCGGCCACGACCGTCGCAGCGAAGCAGGCCGCGGCCGGCGCCGGTGGAGCGAACGCGCCGCGTGTATCCGCCGCGGCGCCGGCCTCGTCATCGCGTGCCGCCGCTTCGAG
This sequence comes from Polyangiaceae bacterium, assembly GCA_043742085.1. Lineage (GTDB taxonomy): Bacteria > Myxococcota_A > Polyangia > Polyangiales > Polyangiaceae > Labilithrix. The sequence goes on along the minus strand of JAYTZB010001222.1, from coordinate 6,209 downwards.
CGCCGCCGCTGCCGCTGCGATCCTCGCGGCGCCCGTCGTCGCGGCGCCCGTCGCTGCGCCGCCCGCGGCCGATCCGCACTACAACCCCGCCGGCGCATACGTCGCGCTCGCCGGCTTGCAACGCGAGCGCGTGAGCGAGAGCGCCATCCAGAGCAAGATGGCCGCGCTCCTCCCGAAGCTGAGCGGCTGCTACCAGAGCGCGCTCATGATGGCAGGCGCACCGGTGCCAGGATCCGCCGAGATCCACATGTCGATCGACGACAAGGGCAAGCTCACCGCCATCGTGAACGCACCCAAACACCCGCAATTTGCGCGGTGCGCGCAGGATCTTCTGTCGAATCAGAGCGTGCCGGTGTCGTCGCTCGAAGGCGGCAGCACGATGGGAGCCACGGCCACGCAGTGGCTCACGCTGCACCCGTAGCGTATCCTTCGAGCAGGCCATGCGCCCTCGCTTCGCTCTCTTCGTCTTCTTCGCTCCTGTCGCCGCGCTCGCTGCGCTCGTCGCCTGCGGTAGCGCCGCGACCGATCCGGGAGGCTTCACGGTCACGCCCGTGAAGGATGCCGGCAAGACGAAGGTCGACGCCGCCGATCCCGTGGTCGTCATGCCGGACAGCAGCGTGATCCCGGATCCGCCCGGCGGGCCGGGCCGTGTCTACGCGCACACGAACGACACCCTCTACCTGTACGAGCCCACCGGCGGCACGCTGAAGCAGCTCGGGGCGTTCACGTTCGACATGCCCGCAACGAAGGCCGACATCATCGACATCGCGGTCGATCGCACGGGCAACATGTTCGGCACGACCTTCAACGACTTCTTCAGCATCGATACGAGCACCGCGAAGTGCACGTGGATCTCGATCGCTCCGGGTTCCGTGGATTACCCGAACGCGCTCTCGTTCGTCCCGGCTGGCACCGCGGATCCCGGCAAGGAAGCGCTCGTCGGTTACGCGACGTCGGTCGGCGACAACCTCGCCGTCAGCTACGTGCAGATCGACACCACCACCGGCGGGATGACCACGCGCGGCAACCTCAACGCCACCGCCACCGGGCCGCAGTACAAGTCTTCGGGCGACATCATCTCGCTCATCCAGGACGGCAACCGCACGTATGTCACCGTCAAGCTCCAGGTCGACGGCGGCCTCTCTGGTACCGATCTCCTCGCCGAGGTCGACCCGGTCGACGGCCACATCAAGCGCATCATCGGCGACACGCAGCAGATGAATCTGTTCGGCTTCGGCTACTGGGCGGGGAAGGGCTACGGCTTCTCCGACACGGGGCGCATCGTCGAGATCGACATGACCACCGGCAAATCCGTGGTCCTCCTGACCTTGAAGGGCGACGCCGGCACCGCGCTCCCCTGGTTCGGGGCCGGCGTGACGACCCAGGCGCCGATTCACTAAAACCAATCGCCTCGTCGCGCGTCTGAGCGGAACCAAGCCCGTTTCAGCGGTCGGCAACGTCGACCTGCGAGGTTCCCTATGTCGTTTTCCATGACGTCTCGCGTGAGGCGCGGCATCGCTCTGTCCGCCGTCGTGCTCGCCACCGGCGGGCTCGTCCTCTATCGCGCTCCCGCCAATGCGTTTCCGGGCTCATTTCCAGGCGATTCGACGTTCGACCACACGCCCTCGCCGCTCACCGCCGGCAAGAACTCGGCGACCTTCTCCGGCCCGGGGGTCCACGGCATGGTCTCGCTCAGCCATACGCGCATCCTCGCCGGTCGGGAGACCACGGTGTTCGCAGACGTTCGCGTCGTCGCCGATACCGATTCGCGCGCGCGTGACGAGAAGCGCGCGCCCATCTCGCTCGCCGTGGTCCTCGACACCTCCGGCTCGATGAGCGGAGAGAAGATCGAAGAGGCCCGGCGCTCCGTCCTCCGCCTCCTCTCCGAGATGCGCGACGACGACGAGATCACCGTCATCCGCTACTCCGATGCCAGCGAGGTGGTGCAGCCACTCGCGCGCGTCGGCTCCGTGCGCGGGGCGCTCGCGTCGAAGATCGCTCAGCTCGATGCCAGCGGCGGTACGAACATTCCCGGCGGCCTCCAGCATGGCCTGCGGGCGCTCGACGAGGCCACGCGCGGCCGCGTCCGGCGCATCATCCTCGTGAGCGACGGCCTCGACAGCACCCGCGTCCAGGCGGAGAACCTCGCGCGCAGCAGCTTCTCGTCCGGCATCACCGTCTCGTCGCTCGGCATCGGCCTCGACTTCGACGAAAGCTACATGGGCGGCGTCGCGCAGAACGGTCACGGCAACTTCGCCTTCGTGAAGAACGGCGCCGCGCTCGCGAGCTTCCTCCATCGCGAGCTCGAGGAGACCGCCGGCACCACCGTCGAGAACACGCGCGTTCGATTGCACCTGCCGGACGGCATGCGCTTCGTCTCGGCATCGGGCGCCGACGCGGTCGTGAACGGCAGCGAGATCGAGCTCGCCATCGGGTCGCTCTTCGGTGGCGACGAGCGACGCGTGGTCGTCGAGCTCGCCGCAAACACGTATCGCGGCGAGGGCACCTCCTTCGACATCGACGCCACCGCCACCTGGACGCCCGTCGGCGGCAGCATCACGACCGCGCGCGCGCCGCGATTGTCTCTCCTCGCATCCAACGACGCGTCGGAGGTCGAGCGCGGCAAGGACGGCGCGGTGCTCGCGAGCGCGACGAGCGTCGTCGCATCGCGGCTGCAGATCGAGGCCGCGAACGCGTATGCGCAGGGAGACGTGAAGCGAGCCGCGCAGATCGCCGAGAAGAACGAGCAGTCACTCGCGGCTGCCATGGCCGCAGCGCCGGCTCCTGCGGCGACCGCGCTGAACACGCAGATGAAGGCCTACGCCACCATGCGCAAGGGCTTCGCCACCGTCGCGCCGCAGAGCGCCGAGGGTAAAGCTGCGGCGAAGGAAGCCACCGTCAAGGACATGGGGAACATGAACCGGAGCGTGTTCTAGCCATGAGGAAGCTCGCCTTCATCGTCGCCGCCGCTTCGCTCTTCGCGCTCGCGCCCATCGCGAATCGCTTCGGCCCGGTGGCATCGTCCGTCGCGCTCGTGTGGTTAGGCGTTCTCCTCGCGGTCTCGGCGAGCGGAAGCGCGCAGTCGCTCGCCGTTGCCAGCGGCGCACTCGGCGCCTTCGGCAGCGGCATCCTGGCGACGGTCTCACCGGCGGCGGCGGGTGCAGTGCTCGTCGCCGCGGCGTTCGCAGAGCGCACCACCCGCATCCGTTCGCGCACCGCACGCGCGGTGCACGTGCTCGTGGCGCTCGTCGGCGGCGGTCTCGCCGGCACGCTGTCCACGTCGTTCAACGCGTCGTCGATCCCGGTGATGGCGGTGGCGATCCTGGTCGCGGCGGTGCTCTCTGCGCTGCCGCTGCTCGTCGATGCCGACGACCCCATCGCGCACGCTCTCGATCAGGCCGCTGCTGCCGTCGGTGAGCCGGCACGCGCTGCGCTCGTGTCCGGCGCCGAGCTCCGCCGCAACGCCGAGGAGGTGCCGCTCGATCGCGCCACGCAGGCCCGCGTCAAGAAGACGTGGGGCTCGCTGCTCCGCCTCGCCGAGGCGCGCGTTCGCCTCGAGCGTTCGCGGCCGAAGGTGCTCGTTCGCATCGGCGAGCTCGCTGCCGCATCGCTCGCGCTGCCTTCGTCGGCCGCGTCGGCCGCGCCGCCCGCGTCGCCCGCGCTCGTCACCGCGCCGCCGTCCGCCGCCGATGCCGTCCTCGCGATGGTCGACCAGCGGCTGGTGGAGCACGTCACGGTGCTCGCGAAGGCCTATACCGCAGTGGATACCGCGCGCGCCGCCGCCATCGGTCTCGAGGACGCGGACCTTCGCAGCGTCGATTCGATGGGCGATTCGCTCGAGGACGTCAGCCGCGCGATGGTCGAGGTGAAGGCCGAGAACGCCGCGTGAAGCTCACCTGAACTGAGCCGCGCCGGGGAACACCTCGCCGGCCTGCGGTCCGGGAATGGAGTCGGTGACCACCTGGCCGTCGGCGCCCGTGATGCGCAGCGCGATGCCGTTCGGTTGATCGCCGACGCCCATGGTGTCGACGAAGTAGTCGTAGGTCTCGCGCCGCATCTCGGTGAACGTGCCGTTCTTCAGGTACTCGACCTTCGCGACCGGGACGCGGTGGTTGCGGACCTGGATGGCGGTCCAGTACTTCGAGCTGCCCTCCTTCACGCGATACGCCATCGGGCCCGTGACGTTGCACGCGACCGCTCGATAGGTGATCGGTACGCGACCCTGCACGGGGTCGGCGATCTTCGCGAAGGCCTGCGCGCTGAGATCGATGTGGCCCGGCTCGCAGTCCGGGCAGAGGTCGACGACGCGAACGGTGACCTTGCCCTTGGGTCCGCTGACGTCGAGGCACGCACCGCAGGCGGCGCTGGCGGCGAAGTCGGGCTCGGGAAGCGCGGTCACGTCGGTGTCGGACGTGATCTCGAAGCTGCACGCCACCTGACCCGCGCCCGAGTAGTCGTAGTACGTCGCCTTGCCCTGCTGCACGGCGGCGGAGAACGTGCTCCCCGAGCCGGAAGCGCCGGAGCCGGAGCCGACCTCGCGGTTGCTGCCCGGCGTGCCGAGCAACGTCGAGCCGCCCGCGGGGGCGGGGGCGGGATCATCGCTGCACGCGACGCTGCTCGTGGCGACGGCGAAGACGACGATGAGAGCGAGCCCGCGCGTGACGACGAGCGCGAAGGACGAGGAGCGCGCCACGGCAGTGAGTATAGCTGCGCTCGACGATTCGCCAGAGCTTTGCGCCGCGCGCGATGGCGCGTCCGCGCGCTCACATACACTCGAGCTTGTACTTTTTCCGGCCGTTCGCATCGAGCGTGTACGGAGGATCGCAGTTCTTCTTCGGCACCGGCGGCGGCGCCGCAGTCTTCGCGGTCGTGGCCTGCGTGGGCGGCGTCGGCGGCCGTGCCGTGTGCGTCGGCGCGGTCGCGGTGTGCACCGTCGCCGTCGCCGTCGCCGTCGTCTCCGCCTCGCTCGAAGCCGGCTCCGCCGTCGTCGTGCTCGTGGCCGTGGCCGTGGCCGTAGCCGTGCCCGATCCGACTCCGACGCCCGACCCCGAGCCCGTGAGCGCGGCCGCCCCCACCGTCAACGGCGGCGTCTCTCCCGAACCGCGACCAAGCAGCACGACGCCCATGATCACGAGCAACACGAGCAACCCGAGACCGCTCGCGAGGATCGGCAGCTTCCGATCGACGGGGAGCGCCATCGTGCCCGTGAACCGAGAGCCCGTGACCTTCGAACCGGTGCTCTCGTCGGAGCCTGAGCGTCCGTCATGGTCGGCGCGCTGCTGCTGGCCGGCGTAGGGCATCGACTCCGACGCGGCAGACGTCGATGCCGACGTCGGCTCTGCGCGCCGCTTTGCTTGCGACATCGGCATCGTGCCGCTCGGCGCGCCGACACCGAGAAGGGTGCCTTGCCGCGAGCTCGGGATGCCGATCATCTCCAGGTCGCTGTCCTGCGACTCGGGCTCCGGTCGTCCCGACGGCGACACGCGGAGGCCTGCCGAGTTGCTCTCGATCTGCGCGATCTGGTCCTCGCGCGCGCTGAGGATCGTACCGACCAGGTTCTCGACCCACTCGCCGACCTCGGTGGCGCTGGCGACGCCCACACACTTCTCGAGCTCGAACGCGAGCGCGCGAGCCGTGAGTTGCCGCTGCTTCGCGTCGCGCGAGAGGGCCTTCAGCAGCGGCGCATCGAACGCCGTGGTGAGACCAGGCACGACCGCGCTCGGGGGCACCACGGGATCGCGGAGGATCTTCGCGAGCGTCTCGCTCTCCGTCTCGCCCTTGAAGAGTCGCTCGCCGGTGAGCGTCTCCCACATGACGACGCCCGAAGCGTAGATGTCGACGGCGCGCGTGAGCTCACGGCCGGAGAGCTGCTCTGGCGGCATGTACGCGAGCTTGCCTTTGATCTGCCCGTCGCGCGTGACCTGGATGCGTCCGGCCGCCTTCGCGATGCCGAAGTCGAGCACGCGCGGAATGCCGTCGGCGCCGACGAGCACGTTCTGCGGGGACACGTCGCGATGAACGAGATCGATGCGGTCGCCGCGCTCGCTCTTCGCCTCGTGCGCGGCGTGAAGGCCGTGGAGAAACCCGCACATGATCGACGCGGCGATGCGCGGAGGAATGCGCTGCCCCGCCTTGCGTGCCGTGCGGAGCAACTTCGAGAGCGACTCGCCGCGCACGTAATCCATGATGAGGAACAGCTCGCCGTCGGT
>JAYTZB010001221.1:0-4986 GCA_043742085.1 Polyangiaceae bacterium | reverse complement strand
GTGAAGGTGGGCGATCTCGTGCGCGAGCGCCTCCTCACATCGAGCGGCGGCGTGAAGCGTTACGAAGGCGATCGTTACTACGGCGGCCAGCCGTGGCCGGTCGCCGCCGCCTGGCTCGCGATGCACGAGCTAGCGCGCGGCGAGCGCCCGATCGCGGAGGCCGAATTCGCCAGCATGACCCGGCAGGCCCTCGCCACCGAGTCCCGTATGCTGGGCGAGCAGTTCGACGAGAGCAAGAAGCAGTGGGTGAGCGCGATGCCGCTGGTCTGGAGCGAGGCGGTGTACGTCCGAACCGCGCTGGCGCTCTATCGCGCTCCATGACCGAGCAGAGCGCGCACCGTCCGGTCACTTTGCGATGCGGTAGACCGTGTCTTGCGACGCCACGTAGATGTGCGGTCCTCGAACGAGCAGGCCACGCGGGAGAAAGGACCCCGTGCCGTGAGCCTGGAGGTGCAACCGGTCGGCGCCTCCGCACGTGTCGACGCTGAGGAGATCCCAGTAATAGAAGTCGGGCGGTTCCTTGGACGACAACCAGTAGACGCGCGTGTCGTCGGTCGTGATGTACGAGACCCGCCGTCCGTCCCCCTTCGACAGGACGTTGGGCACGGTGCCGAGCGGCGCGTCGACGGCCAGTCGAAGGATGGAGCCGGCCAGCCCTTCCGGAAAGTAGACGTACTCGTCGTCCGCCGCGAGCACCGACCCGCCGGTGCCCATCGCGTCGATGGCGGCCACGAGCGTCATGTCGTGCGTGGCGATCGTGTACCGGTAGAGCGCGCCTCGCGTGACCGCCGAGCCGTCGACAGTGCCGGCGTCGACCGCGCTTCGGCCGATCACGAACGCGTAACGACCGTCGGGTGTCACGGTCAGATCGTACGCACCGCCGATCCCGGTTTGCTTCGTGATCAGGGTGCCGTCGGATTTGGCGTAGTCCACGAAGTCACCGTGCTCGGGCGAGGTCTGGAACAGATGGACGCCGCTCGCCGCGAGCGGCGAGCCTCCGGTGGTCGGGGAGATCGTGCTGAAGACCGTGAGCGCACCTCCGTCGACCGGCGCCTGGTACAGGTTCGAGTAGGTCTTCACGTAGATCCGATCGGCGATCAGCGCGTTGTAGACGACGGGTGAGACCGGCTCGGTCGGGGACACCTCGGCGAGAAGCGCTGCCGTCGACTCGCTCGATGCTTGGGCGCGCGGGCCCCTGAAGACGGCGTTCGGAGTGCGGCCCCTGTCCACCCAGTAGATATTCGTGTCGTCGACGCTCGCGAGGTCGAGCGACGCGCCCGCGCCGCCGGTGACGTATGGAAAAGGCTGGCACAGGCTGCCTACGCAGACGGGCACGTCGAGGCACACGTGCCCGCAGAGCCCGCAGTTGTTGGGATCGCCGGCGAGGTTCTTCCCGCTGCAGACGTCGCTGGGCGCCGCGTCGACGTCGAACCCGCTGCAGCGAGAGGGCGTCGCTTCGGGGCGCGCGTCGCTCGGCGGAGCGGAGTCGAGCGCAAGCCCTGCATCCTCGTCGGCGGCGTCGACGCCGGGAGTCGCGGCATCGTCGGCCGCGAAGGTGCCACACGCGAACGTGAGCCCGGCGGCGAGCCCGAGAACGCCGACCGCCACGAGGTTTCTTCGACGCACCACTGGAGCGTACGCTGTGGCTCGCCGTTTACCCAGCGGGCTCGCCGATAAGCGCGCTGCGGCGGGGTCCGGAACGAGGCGGCTTACGTCCGAACCGCTCTGGCGCTATATCGCGCTCCATGACCGAGCACAGCTTCCAGGCCGAGGTCGGCCGCGTCCTCTCCCTCGTCATCAACTCGCTGTACTCCAACAAGGAGATCTTCCTCCGCGAGCTCGTCTCGAACGCGTCCGACGCCCTCGATAAGCTCCGCTTCCGCGCCATCACCGAGCCGCAGCTGCTCAGCACGTCAGGCACGCCCGACAGCGAGCTGGTCATCCGCCTCCGCACCGACAAGGAGCGCGGCGTGCTCGTCATCGAGGACACCGGGATCGGCATGAGCGAGGCCGAGCTGGTCGAGAACCTCGGCACCGTCGCGCGCTCCGGCTCGCAAGCGTTCCTCGCGAAGCTCGAAGAGAGCGCGAAGAAGGACGTGTCGATCATCGGCCAGTTCGGGGTCGGCTTCTACAGCGCGTACCTCGTCGCGGATCGCGTCGAGGTGGTCACGCGCGCCGCGGGCAGTGACAAGGCGTTTCGCTGGACCTCCGACGGCAAGGACACCTTCGTCGTCGAGCCCGCCGAGCGTGCGTCGCGCGGCACCACCCTCGAGCTGCATCTCAAGGACGACCAGAAGAACCTCCTCGATCCGTGGGCCTTGCGCGATCTCGTGCGGCGCTACTCCGACTACATCGCCTACCCCATCGAGCTCGAGACGATCGAGACCGACGAGAAGGACGCGACCAAGTCGGAGACGAAGCGCGAGCGAATCAACAAGGGCGCCGCGCTCTGGCAGCGGCCCAAGAGCGAGATCACCGACGAGCAGTACGACGAGCTCTATCACCACCTCACGCACGACTTCGAGGGTCCGCTCGCGCGCACCCACTTCCGCGCCGAGGGCAACGTCGAGTTCGTCGGCCTGCTCTGGATCCCCAAGGTGGCGCCGTTCGATCTCGACGATCCGCGCAAGCAGCGCGGCGTACGTCTGTTCGTGAAGCGCGTCCTCGTCATGGATGACTGCGACGCGGTCCTCCCGCAGTGGCTCCGCTTCTCGCGCGGCCTCGTCGACTGCGACGACCTACCGCTCAACGTCTCGCGTGAGCTCCTGCAGGAGTCGTCCACGCTGCGCACCATCAAGAAGGCGGTCACGAAGCGCGTCGTCGATCTCCTCGACGAGGTCGCGAAGGACAAGCCCGAGGACTACACCACCTTCTGGGCCACCTTCGGACGCATCCTCAAGGAGGGCATCGTGGTCGACGGTGAATGGAAGGAGCGGCTCGCCAAGCTGACGCGCTGGGCGAGCACGTGGTCGACCGTTCCCGACGAGCTCGTCTCCCTCGAGCAGTACGTCGAGCGCATGAAGGAAGGCCAGGAGGCCATCTACTACGTGACCGGAGAGTCGCGAGATCTCCTCCTCGGCTCGCCGTATCTCGAGGCGCTCAAGGCGCGCGGCTACGAGGTACTGCTCATGACCGACGCCGTCGACACGTGGGCGGCCGAGTCGATCGCGACATTCGGCGGCAAGAAGCTCGTCAACGCGATGCGCGCCGACGTGAAGCTCCCGTCCTCCGACGACGACGTGAAGAAGGCGGAGGAGGCGGCGAAGGGCTTCGAGCCGCTGCTGGCCGTCACCAAGAAGACGCTCGAGGGCAAGGTCCACGACGTTCGCACGTCGACGCGGCTGGTCGACTCACCGGCCGTGCTCACACTGGCGCAGGGCGCGATGCCCGCGCACCTCGAGAAGGTGATCCGGCAGTCGGGCAAGGATGTCCCGCGCGGGAAGCGTGACTTCGAGCTGAACCCCGCGCACCCCGCGGTGAAGCGCCTCGCCGCCATCGCCGCGGAGAACCCCAGCGACCCGCGGCTCGACGACTTCATCCATGTGCTCTACGAGCAGTCGCTCATGGCCGAGGGCAGTCCGCTCGAGGATCCCAACGGGTTCGCGAAGCGGCTCACGTCGCTGCTCACGGCCGCGGTGGGCCCCTGAGCCTCACTCCCGGCGGTCCGGCTCCCGACCGCATGTGGCAGGCACTGCTCGTCGGTCCCTCTCGAGTCTCACCGAGACGAGCGTGAACCGCGAGCTTGGCACCGACGTTGCTCGAGTCGCGAGCTTCCCCGCTGCAGGAGGATCCACCATGCTCGATGGCTTGTCTCTCGATGGTCACGCGCGCCGCGATCGGCACATGTCGTCTCTGATGCGCGCGGCGAGCACAACGCCCGTCCCGCAGAGCAAGCTCGATCGTGTGCGTGGCGCGGGCGCCGCGTTCCTGCGCGGCACGACGGTCGGGTGGGGTCGCCGCGAGCTGGCCGACTGGCTCGTGTGTCAGTACGCACCGTGCGCGGCAACTCCCCTCGATGCCGAGAGCACCGACCTCCCACCCGCGTGCGAGCGAACGCTCGACGAGGGCATCCTCGAGCGCGTCATCCTCGACGCTCGCGGGCGCGCGCTGCGGCTGCTCGCCGATCTCGTCGTCCCCTGGCAGGCGAGCCCGATCGCGCGCCTGGCAGTCGCGTGCGGAACTGTGGTCTCGCAGCGCGACGAACGTGGTGGCATCGCGTACTCGCCAGTCGGGCTCCGGCGCACGCGACTCGCCGAGCGCGTCGCGTCTCTCTTCGTCGCCGACTACCTCAATCACCCCACCGACTACCGCTGGGTGATGCTGTGCCGCGAGTGCGGCGAGCTCTCGTTCGCCGCCGAGCTGGAGCACGCCCCGTTGTGCGAGGCACCGTCGAGCGCGTGGACCGTGTTCTCGGCAGCCGGAGCCATCGCCGCCGCCGCCCAGGCGTGATCGTCGTGTAGGGGCGCGTCGGTGGGGGACCCCGATACCGACGCTCCTCGCGCCCGAAGCGAAGCGCAGATCCTGATCATCCCCGTTTTACGGCGTGCTCCTCGCGATTTGGCGGCGAAAGGCCAGCGGCACGACCGCTGCACCGAGGGCAAACGAGCGCGCTCGTTTGGAGCCATGCGCTCGGGAAAGCAAAGCCGACGATGGATCTGCGCCATGGATTCCTGATGCTCGTGACGATGGTCGGCCTCGCGGGAACGGCGTGTGCTCCGCCTCCGCCGCCGCCGGTTCGGACCGCGAGCGCGAAGGCGGGCATCGTTTACCACTCGCATGCTTCGAAGGCGACGCAGCTCCGGTTCGGGATCACGAACTGGCACACCATCGCGGAGCTCGACAAGGGAACGATCGTGGTCGACGGGTCCGACGCGAAGGGCCGCGTCCTCTTCTCGACGTCGATGCAACGAGCGAAGGACGGCAGGAGCTGGCACTTCGTGAGCTACAAGCAGAAGGGCGAGCTGACGATCGACGGCAAGACCGGCC
>JAYTZB010001220.1:0-3854 GCA_043742085.1 Polyangiaceae bacterium | reverse complement strand
TCGCGGAGCTCCTGCTTCCCGAAGAACTCGCGGTACGTGGCGGCGATCCCGGCGCTGAAGCCGATGGGCGACGGAGCAGCCGTCGGGTCCTTCGCGCGCACGGTGTTGAGCGTCAACGACGGCGTGATGCGAAGGACCGCGCCGTCGGTGGGCGGATTGTTCGGCGCACCGTTGACGAACCGCGCGTCGGTCTTGTTCGAGCGCAGGAACCAGTTCGAGTCGTAGCCGATCTCGCCGCCGATGCCGGGGTGGAACTCGAAGTCCCCGCCGCGGAGCCCCTCGCCTTCCAGGTACCGCCGATCCCTGAGCCACGCCTGCGCGGACGCCTGCTTCGGCACCAGGAAGAGCGAAGCCCCGATCGCGAGCGCGAAGATCGAGCGACCGATCACGCGACTGATGGGACTACGAAGGAGAGATCGAATTCCGGAAGTGCGATTCGTCATGGGTCGCGGGTCGCGAAACGGGGCCAGAGGCGTGCTGCAAGTGCGAGTGCTGCGAGGAGACGAACTTCCTCCACGGGACCGAGATCGGGCCGATGACAGCAGCGCCGGCGATGTTATACGCAGACGCAACTACTCGGGGCCAAGCTCGGCTGCAACCCTAGAAAAAAATGGCGTCGAGTTCGTGTTTTACAGCGTACAGCTAGTGCAGGGCGGCGGGCCGACGACCAGCGTGGGGTCGCTCGGCGGGTACGGCGTCTCATCGGGCGGAATCGAGGGATCGATGGTCACGTTGGTCCGCGTGTCGCCAACGAACGCGGCTTCTTCGCCGATGCACTGGTTGGCCTCGGCCACCAGCTGCTCGGAGCGCTGACGCAGGACCGTGAGGATCGTGAACTCGTGACCCGAGAGCTCGGCGTCGCCGCGCTTCGCGGCTGCCTCGAGCTGCGTGCGCCGGTCGCGACCCGAACGGATCGCGACGTCGATCTGCGAGAGCTTGTCGTTGAGGCAGAGCGTCTTGACGACGTCGCGCTGGCGACGCGCTTCTTCGAGCATCTTGCGGACGCCGCCGGCGGACTGCTCCATGCGCGCGAGGTGCTTCGCGGACTCGCCGAGCTGCTCCTGCGGCGTGAGCGAGGTCTTGCGCTGGAAGCCCACGGTCCCGCTCTGATCGGCCCCCGCGGTCGCGGTTCCAGTGGCCGCTCCCGCGCTCGGGCTCGGGGTCTGCGCGCCGGCCGGCGACGCCGCGTAGGCGAGGATGGCGAACACAAAAACCAGCTTCAGAGGAGAGCGAAGACGGCGCATCAAGATCTCGAGCCTCCCAACATAACCGGCGTTCAATCTAAACTGACAAGGTAGGAGTGTCAACGACGCAAAGCCGGGCTCAAACCCCAATGCTCTCGCGTACCTCGGTCGATTCCTAACCTTCGTTGCGCAGGCTCGTCCGTTCATTCGAGCGGACGAGCCGCCCGGCAAGTGACGGCGGCGGCACCACGCCCGACAAAGGCGAAAAGGGCGCCAGAGGTGGCGCCCTTCTCGGCGGTCACGTCGGTGGTCGGGTCACCCCGCCCGCGAACGCGCCGACTACTTTCCCTGCTGAACGAATGTGACGGGGATCGAGAGCGTCGAGCCGCCGCCGCCCGGCGGGCTGAACGTCGCTCGCTTCACGACGCCGGCGATGCACTGGGCGACGCCCGGTGAGAGACCGGTGTTCGAGGCGACGTCGGCGCCGGATACCTCACCGTTGGGGCCGACCTTCGCGCTGATGACGACCTTGCCGCTCATCGTCGGGTCACTGTTGAGGCCGGTCTGGTAACAGCTCCGGAAGCGAGCGCGGAGGCCCGCGACGACGCGGTCGGCGTCCGAGATCGGCACCGTCGCGGTCGAGCCGCCGACCTGGGCGACCCCCGTGGGACCCGCGACCTTCGTCTCCGTGCCTGCGCCCGCGCCGGTACCGGAGCCGCCGGTACCGCCGCCGATGCCCGCGAGGCCGCCGCCCTTGCCGCCGCCCTGGACGGGTGCGCCGCCGCCGCCGATCTTGAGATCGCCGTTGCCGTGTCCGACGCCCGCGTTTGACGCGGCTGCGCCCGAGAGATCGACCGGCGGGATGTCGCTTCGATTGAGTGCACCCTGCACGGAAGACCCGCCGTTCAGCGCGGCGAGCATCTGCATCTGCATCTGATCGGCTTGCGCCGCGAGGGCTGCCGCCTTTGCATCGCTCACCTGACCGGCGCTCTTGCCGGTGTTGCCGGCGGTTCCGGCCTTGCCGCCGCCGGCGGGCTTCGGCGCGACGGCGACCGCCGTCGACGTCGCGGTCGCGACGGGATTCGTGTCGGTGGGCTCCACCACCGGCGGCGCCGGGATGTTCTTCATCAGGTCGACGAGACCAGCGACGTTGAAGTCGTCACCAACGACCGGGTCCATCCAGTCCGAGTACATCGCGCCAACGAGGCCGAAGTGCAGGAGGAAGCTGAAGGCCGCGATGATGGTGAGCGTCCAGTCGATCGTCGAAGCGATGCCGCCCTTCACCGCGAGCGGGAGCTGCGGCCGCGGCTGCACCGGGGGCGGCGCGACGAACTGGAAGAGGAACGTGGTCTCGCCGACGACGACCTTGCCGCGCGCTTCTTCGGTGAGCTTCACCTGGTAGGCGCCGCCGACCTTCTTCGCCTGGCCGCGGAGCGCCTGGATCTCGGTGATGCCGGTCGCGAGCGCCACGCGCCCGTTCATGCCGTCGAGGAAGTTCAGGTAGTAGTCGTTCCCGATCAGCTCGAACAGCTTGAACATCGGAGGCACGGCCTGCGACGGGATGACGAACATCGATTTCTCGTTCGAGCCCACCGTCACGGTCACGCGCTGCTTGATGATGCGCTCTTCGATGACGCGCCCGCTCTGCACGAGCCCGATGCGGAGGACCTTGGGACCTGCGGCGACGGACATCGCGCGCATGACCGCGGTCATCTGACCCGGTCGGTTCGCTCCACCCGGTTGCTGGCCCGGTCCTGCGTTCATGAATCGCTCCTACGGTAGCGGCGAGAAAGAGAGTGGCGCACGGGTAAGATGAGTAAGACGCGCTCGCGGACAGAAAGTTCCCGGAATGGATCATAACGGAGGACCTGAGCGTAAGTACAGGCCATTTGCCTACCTTCCGGGCTCCGCGAGGAGCAGCTCTTCGAGCCGCTCGACGAGCTTGTCCGCGCCGACCGACCGTCCCTTCGCGATGCGCTTGGCCTCGCTCTGGGCACCGATGCAGAAGGCGGTGCCGATGAGCCCCATGGCGCCGACCATGAGCGCGTCCGCGACGAGCCCCTTGAGCACCATCTCCCCTACCTCCACCGGCACGTCACCCGTGTCCGCGAGGCCTTTGCGAAGGACCAGCGTCGCGAGCAGGAAGCCGAAGCTGGTCGCGATGCTCGCGCACACCCGCGGCACGCGGGCCCAGCGCTGGATGCGGTAGTCGAGCTCGGTGAGCTGCTCGTTCACGAGGGCAATCCGGTGCGCGACCGGAGCGGTGAGCGCGTCGAGCAGCTCCCGCTCCCAGTCGGCGTCGGGCTCGTTCGCGACGAGCTCGCGAAGCGCCGTGATGGCCTCCGGCCCTTGTGCTCTGGCGAGAGCCGCGTGGATGTCTTCGGGGTGCAGCGCGGTCGCGTTCGCGGCGAACCACACGCGACGGGCGCTGGCCGCAGCGCACGCGAGCGCGACGAGGACGGCGACGAACGGGATCACGTTCGTCGCAGGGTCAGAACGGATCCTTGCGCGCAGCCTCTTCGATGCGATCGAGGAAGGGCTGCCGGAGCTCCGCGAGCGTCAGCTTCGGCTGGATCTTGCTCACGTCGACTGACGCGACGGGCTTCTGCACGCGGCCGACGATCGTCACCTCGTTGATGGTGATGACTCCCCCGCTCTTCTGTTGCGCAG
>JAYTZB010001219.1:0-10397 GCA_043742085.1 Polyangiaceae bacterium | reverse complement strand
TCTTCTCGGCGAAGGGCTTCTTCGCCCACTCGAGCGGGTCGTAGTTCGGGGGTATGGGCTTGATGAACATGGGGTGGCGGTGCCTGCCGGGCGCTGCGGTCGAAGGATAACGCGCGGGGGTGATGAGCGGTTGCGTCACGCTCGAGCTGTGCGGGCGCAACGTGCCGTGACGCGGCATGCGCAGTGCAACCTCCTCTGGCCAAGGAGAATAGAAATGCTGAAGAGAATCCTCATCGCCCTCGGCCTCCGCAACGCCCCGGCCCCGCTCCGCAGCTATCTGAAGGTGTCGAGCGTCTTCGGCGCCGTCCCGGCGCTGGCCTGGGTCGCCTGGAAGAACCGCGCGCAGATCCGCCCCCTGTTGCAGCGTGTCACGTCGCGTCGCGACGGCATGCCCATCACGACGCGCGGCACCGCGGAGGCTTAGGCACCGGGGTCGCGCGCGTTCGATCCCTACCGACGCCGCGGTCGCGGAATAGTTGGAAAAAAACGTGGGCGGCGGCGGTCGGAGCCGTCGCCCCGTAGCGTTCCGGCGCGAGCCTTGGAACGCCCGAACGGCCCAGATGCGACCCCGCGAGAGACGTGGTAGACCACGCGCCTTCGGGGAGTAGCACAGACCGGTAGTGCGCAAGCTTTGGGTGCTTGAGATCGCGGGTTCAAATCCCGCCTCCCCGACCAACATTTCTACAACTTAGAAGCGAAGTGGGCCCGTCCTTGGGCCAAGGAGCGGCCGGAAGCGGGGAGATCGGTGCAGTCTGCAACGACCCCCGACAACGTCGCCGCCGGTGCTTGCGACGCCGGCTTCCGAAGCCCGTTGCGGAGGTCGCGTGGAGGTCGTCGACGACGCGAGCGCCGCGAAAGCGGAGGCGCTCGCCAAGCGGTGCGTTCGCTGCTCTCCGCTGATCTCGCTCCTCAGGCGCGTCCGCTCGTTGACGAGCTCGTCGCCCTCATCAAGTCGCGCCGCGGCCCAGTCCCGACCGTGATCCCGATTCGCCGCCGACCGAACAAGCGCTCGTGAATACAAAACACGTGGTGGTGCCTAGGAGGGCCCGCGCAAGCAGCCGCCGCCGCAACGATGCCGCGCTGCGTGACGGCGTTCGTCCTCGACTTCGTCGACGCGAAGGGGTCGACCCTCGCTTCGGTCGGTCTCTTCGACGCGCCGGGGCTGGGGATTTCGACGAGTCCAAAGCCAGCCTCGACGTGCCAGGCGAAAAGCCGCGCTCCGCCGCGCGCTCGAGCCTCACGGCATCGGCCCTTCGGGCCGGCTTCGTGGTAGGCACTCGGCGTCTTCTCCGGCGTCAGGATGACCCCAGATATAGTTTGCCGATGAGCGATGACGAGCTACTCGACGTGATTCGCCGGACGCGCGACGCCAACGCTTCGAGGCTCGCATATGCGGCGGTCCTCTCGCGTCGTGGCAACGCGAGAGGCGAGTTCATCGCCTTGGCGTGTGACAACGCGGAGCGGCGCACGCGCGGTGACCTGGGGAATGTCTACGTCGCGCAGTGCCTGCGAGAGTGGGCACTCCTCCGTGAGCACCGCTCCTCCTTTCTCTCGGCGATGGGTTTGGTGGAAGCCAAGCACACTCACTACCGCTGGCAGCGCGGCTTCGTGTCCGAGGTGGCGACGATGCCCGGGCCACTCCTCGAGATGGCTCCGGCACTCCTGCGATTGCCGATCGACCTCTTGCAGCTCTCCTATCCCGAGCAGAAGGACGTAGCGAACGTCATCGACGCCGGCGTTCTCTCGGCGGCGCCGAAGCTCATGATCGATCAGGTGAGCCCCGTCGCCGATCCTCTCGACGCGGAGGGCGTCAGTGCCCTCGTTGGCGCCCTCCCCACCAGCGGACTCGAGAGCCTCTCGCTGTGCCTCCGTCGGTTCCCGGGCGGGATCGGCACTGTCTCGGGCGCGCCGGGCGTTGCTGGCGTCCGTAGCCTGCGCCTTGGTGATGATCTCGGCGCCGCTGCCCTCCTCACGGCGGTCGGCACCTTTGGTTCGGCGCTCCGGGAGCTCACGCTCACGACCGACCGCGTCCCGCTCGATACGTACCGGCAGCTCCTTTGCGATCCGTCGCTCGCCGCTGTCGAGTCCCTCTCGGTTCTCAGCTTCTCGAACGATGAAGGGGACGTCATCGCGCGCGCCGTTGCCTCGGCAGAGCTCCCGAGGCTCACCTCCCTCTTCGTCATGGATCTCTCCCCGGAGTCCGTCGACGCGCTCGTGAGTGCTCCGATCGTTGCCGGACTTCGATCGCTCAAGCTTCGCAACGCCAATGTGGACGGGAGGTGCTTACGAATGCTTCTAGAGCGCGCGCCGGCGCTCGAGGAGCTCTCTCTCTTGGGGGTCGCCGTCGATCAGAGCGGCGTAGAAGCGATCGCCTCGTACGCTCCTAGCTCGCTGCGCAGGCTCGTCCTCGATACAGGCTCGCGTTCACTCGACCTTCGGCCGCTGGTCATGACCTCGCGGTACGTCCTCCGTGAGATCGACCTGGTGGCGGAAGGCATGAACGACGATCTCCTCGCGGCGCTTGCTGTCTCGCCCTTCGCGGATCGCGTTGCGTCGCTAACCTTTGCCGGACCGGTGACGATGCGGGGGGCGCGCGCCCTTGCGGCATCGCGGGACCTCGCGTTCGGGCTCGCGGTTACCTGGCGCATGCATACGGACATGGATGAGGCGATGAAGCTGATCCACGAACGGTTCCCGCTGGCGTCCCATACGATGTGACACCTCGGCGTTCATTTCGCGGGCGATGCGCTCGGAGCGCCGCCGGTCTGACCTGCCTGCTTCTCTCGCCCCAGGAGCTGGTTGGAAGTTGCCTCTCGTGAGGTGCCTGGGGTTCTTGGACAACTCGGATCACGAAAATTCGCTTCTCCGAACTCTGGGTTTGCCGGGTGTCGTGAAGTCGATCTTCAAGCCGCGCTCGAAGGCAGACCCGCTCGACCGGCGCGGCGCGCGGTCGGCCGAACTTCGCCTCAGCGGAGCATCGGCAACGGACGTAGAGGGTGCTTCACGCACCACGACAGGGCCGTGCGGACGAGCATCCCGTGGAAGCCGGCGTAAGGAAACACGCCGACCAGCTCGCGAAGGAAGCTCCGGTCGAGGCCTGCGGTGTACCAGCCGCGGGAGACGTCGACGAAATCGGCACGTCGGAACGCTTCGATCACCTCCGCGTCCACGCCGAAGCGAACGCGCCGAATGCGGTGGTGATTCTCGATCACTTCGGCGATGAGAGCGGCGGGCATCTCCGGAGCGTGCCTGGCGATGTACGCCTGGGCACGAGCGATCGAGGGAGCAAGGTAGTCGAACGTCCCGTCCGACCAGATCCCAAGGTCGTGGAACGCGCTGGCTACCGCCAGCTCGTCGTCGCTCCGTTTGGAGCCGAGCACGCGGCGGGCGACGTTGTAGACGCGGTAGGCATGGCCGCAATACCTCGCGCGGTCCACGCCGAGCGCGGCGCCCCACTCCTCCAGCAGGTCGTCGATGATCGGATGTCGTTCGACGACGCCCACGATGTGAGGATCGTGGCACACAAGATCCATGACCTGCAACTGCTGCGCCCTGCGGGATCACCCAGCGCGCGGGATCGTGGTCCGGTGCGACCACCGAGCGCCTGCTGGAAAGAAGGACGCAGTTCGACCTGCCTCCGGGAGCTGGTGCTCGCCCAGCAGCCACCGTGCCGCATTCCTTTGGGTCGAGTTGCACCGCCTTGTCGCTCCTGCCGTCCTAGCGCGGGCTCCCGCCCGTTCGCGAACGACGATGCGGCTGCGTCGTGACCCGTGAGCAAAATGCAGACGTCAGGGACACCCGCCTCGCACAGCTTCAACAGCAGCGGCGAGGTTCGCAGACCGGCTACTCGGTGGCTCCCTGCGCGGCAAGTGACGCCGGCGCGCCCGTCCGCTCTGTCGACCAGCTTCTCATGCACTTCACGACGCGAGCCGCGTGAGCTCGCTACGATCGCATCAATCACGCCTGCCCTTCGCAGGTCGCCTCAGACGGCTCCACGTCTCCGACGCGACGGAGACGATCTCGTCGGACTTCTCTCGAGCTTCGATGGCGGTGACGGCGTCGTCGCCGAACACGCTCGTCATGGCTCGCGCCACGTGACTCCGCCGACCGAGCCAGCTCGAGCCGAGCCCGTGAGCCTGCGTGACGAGGAACACCCACGCCGTCGCCACATCGCGAAGGTCCTTCAGGTGTCCTCGGAGTGCCATCGCGTACGCGAGCGCCGCCTCTGCAGCCAGCTGCAAATCCAGCGGCGTGGGTCGACGTTTTTCTCCTGGCGCCGCGCAGCGCACCAGGTCTTCCTCGTCTAGCAGCACCACCTCTTCGTGGTCGACGCCTTCGGCGCCCGTTTGCAGATTGACGAATCGCGTCTCCACCCCGACGGGCAACGACGAGCCGCTGTGAACCCAGGGCTTCTTCACTCTGTAGAGCACACGACGACCACGCAGCTCGAAACCGTATGCGGCCTTCGGGATGTCTCTGAAGGTGGACCTGTCCGGGTCGAACGGGCTTCCGCTCCGTCGACGAATGTACGCTTCGATTCCCACCACGCTACGCTACCATTCGAGCGATGCGCATGCGGCCTGGCGACCCGAAAGCGCCCGTGCTCGACGCGCTTCGTCTCGCGGTGAAAGCGGGGAATGAGGCGCGCGCCAAGGAGCTCCTCTACGACGTCCTCCGCTGGTCGCTGGCGGGGGCGAAGGCCGATTCTCTGGAGCTCGATGTCGAGAAGCTCTGCCAGATTCGGGATGAACGAGCGTGTCTGCGACTCGTGATCAGAAGGGCGCGTCGAGGCGAGAGTCGAGGCGAGCAAGGCGCTGGATCTCGCTTCGGAGGCGCGCCCTTCCTCCCCCCGCGGATGAAGTGGCCGCGAGGTCCAAAAGGGCCGCTCGACTTCATCGGTCAGCTCGACTTTGCCGAGCTCGCGCCGATGCATCGCAAGGAGCTCCGCCTTCCGAATAGTGGCGTGCTCAGTCTCTTCTACGACCTCGAGAATCCGACGACCGGCGACGATCCAACGGACCGGCGGGCATGGAAGACGTGCTTCGTGCCGACCGGCGCGGAGGGCCGGTTCATCGCCGACTCCGAAGCGTCCGATTCGGTCCCCTTGCGCATGATCGACGCGTCCTTCGTACGGTCGAGCGCCCCGTCGGAAGGCCATCAGGTGGGAGGGGCGCCGGCGTGGATCCAGGGAGACGGTCGACCTCAGCTCGCGCTACGAGCGGGTGGTCTATCGCTGACCGACATCGAGGGACTCATCGAATCGGAGCGACGCGGGACCGACGTCGTGAGCCTCGCGCGAGAGGCAAACCAGTGGCGACTCCTCTGGCAGATCCCGTCGGAGACCGGATTGTTCGAGTGGTTCGGCTCGGGCACACTTTACGTGCTCATTCGCGAGGACGACCTCGAGGCGCAGCGGTTCGACAAGGCCTTGTGTCTGGCGCAATGCTCGTGATCCGGCACGAACGAGGAGTGGCGGTATCGCGCGCGCCAGCGTCGAACGAGCGGACGCGCTCGGCGGGGATCCGAGGCCAGCTCGCCGGGTCTGACGGCCAGCCGCACCAATGGAAGCGCCGAGAAGACGAGACGGGCATGTGCGTACCGTTCAACGGTCACACGAGCTTTCGCGCTGCACCTCGGCGCCAGATCCGAAACCCGCCTCGTACGCTAGGCGCTGGCTTTCCTCACCACCCGCGTGAGCGCCAACTGCGAGCTCGCTCACGAGCACAACGGCAAATTCTCAGCTACTTGTCGTACGGTCGCGATCGCAGATCGTCATCGAGTAACAGGAGCTTCGTGTCGATGCGTATTCCCATTGCGGTCGTCGTTGCGTTTTCGCTGGTGTGCGCGCAACCGCCCTTTGCCAGCGCGCAGTCCATGACGCCGGTCGGGGGTCCCCACGAGGCCCCCTCGCCCGAATCCACTTCGCGCGCGGTCGAGATCAAGAAGCGCGGCGATGACGCGATGGACGGTGGACGGCCCGCAGACGCCCTCACGGCGTACGTCGAGGCGTATGCCCTCACCAAGGACCCGGCCCTCCTCTACAACAAGGGCCGCGCGCTGCAAGGGCTCGGCGAGTACCCGCAAGCGCTCGACGAACTGGAGGCGTTCGAGAAGGAGGCGACGCCCGAGCTCCGCTCACGGGTGCCGGGCCTCGCGAAGCAGCTCATGCAGCTTCGCGACCGCGTCACGACCGTCTCGATCGCGTGCGATACGATGGGGGCGCGCGTTCGTTTTCGTGATCGGAGCCTCGGGCGGTGTCCGCTCCCCAACAGCCTGCGGCTTGCGTCGGGGCGAGGGACGCTCGAGGTGATCGCCGACGGTTACTTCCCCTACATCCGCGAGGTCGATCTCCCGCCTGGCGGCGCAGCGAGCCTCGATGTGCGTCTCGCATCGAAGGCGACGACAGCGATCCTGGTGGTGAAGTCGAACGTGCCGAACACGGAGGTGTCGATCGACGGCAAGCCGTTCGGGATGGTGCCGGTCGAGGCGATGCTCAACCCCGGTTCGCACGCGCTGGAGCTGCATCGCGAAGGGTACAAGAACGCATCGACGTCTGCGATCCTCGGCCCTGGGGAGCGCCGCAACATGGAATTGGCGCTCCAGGCCGAGGGCGGCGTCCTCGGCAAATGGTGGTTTTGGACGGCGGTGGGCGCCGTGGTCGCCGGAGGCATCGTCACCGTCTTCGCGCTAACCAAGGAGAAATCACCGGACGCTGGGACGGTGCCGCCGGGCGTCGTGCGCGGCGGGCTGTCGCGGGACGCGGGCCTCCGGTTCTGACGCCGGCAGCGCTATCCTCGCTCACCGTGGTGCCCAGCGTCCCGCAGCCCCGCGACATCGTCGCGGGCAAGTACGAGGTCGTTCGACAGCTCGGCAAAGGCGGCATGGGAGTCGTTGTCGAGGCGACCCATCGGAAGCTCGGTAGCCGCGTCGCGATCAAGTTCCTGATGCCTGATGCGCTGACAACCCACGACGGCGTCGCCCGCTTCGAGCGTGAGGCACGCGCCGCAGCACTCCTGCGATCGCCCTACGTGGTTCGCGTGCTCGACGTCGACGCGACGAGCGACGGCCTTCCGTTCATCGTCATGGAATACCTCGAGGGTCACGATCTCGCCTCGGAGCTACGCGCGCGGAACGCCATCCCGACCGCCGAGGCCGTCGACTGGATCCTGCAGGCGTGCATCGGCGTCGCGGAGGCGCACGCGCATGGGATAGTGCACCGCGACATCAAGCCGGCGAACCTCTACGTCTGTGAGGAAGACGGTCGACCCATCGTCAAGATCATGGACTTCGGCGTCTCGAAGCTGCTCGCTTCGCACGGCGAGATCGATCTCACATCGACGGACACCGCCGTGGGCACGCCGAGCTACATGGCGCCCGAGCAGCTGCTGTCGTCCAAGCAGGTCGATCACCGTGTCGACGTGTGGGCGCTCGGAGTCGTTCTCTACCGCATGCTGGCTGGCGCGATGCCGTTCGTGGGCGCGACGCCGACCGCGCTCGCCATCGCCATCGCGACCGAGCCGCCCACTCCTCTCTCTTCGATCGCGCCAGAGCTTCCGCCGGCGCTGCTAGACGCCGTCGCGCGCGCCTTGAGCAAAGACCCCGCAAGCCGCTTCTGGGACGTGATTGAGCTCGGCCGGGCTCTCGAACCGTTCGGGACCCGGCGAGTTCCGTTCGCCGCGGCCGTCGCGAGCATGCCGGCGCCGCTCTCGCGCGGTTCGAATCCCGGTGAGCCTGCGGTGCGGGCGTCGCGACCTGAGTTGACGACGACGCCGTTCGCGCGCGGCGCCGTCAGTCCGAATCGCACAGTGCCGATGGCGGCGGGGCCGACGTCCAGCAACGGCGACGAGCGCTCAGCGCGCAGCGCAGCGCGCGCGCTGAGCGGACGGGCCGTAGCTGTATTGGCACTGCTCGCGCTCGCGCTCGTGGGAGGCTGCACGACGATCGTCTTCGCTCTTCGCCGCGGGCGGACGACGGCGACGGCGTCGGCGTCGCCGTCGGCCTCGGCGTCGAGCAACCTCGTGGAGACCGCGATTCCGAGCGCTGTCGATCCGCCTGCGCCGGTGGGGGAAGTTGCCGCATCGAGCGAGCCCGCCACGACTGCGATCGGAGCGGACGCAGGCGCGGCAACGGCACATGGGGGCGCGACGAGACGTCCGCTCAATGGGCGCGGAACGCCGGGCCGGGCCGCGTCCGGCGGAGGAGCGCACGCGCCGCCGGCGAGCGCGGCGACGACCTCGTCGGCCGCCGATCCGCTCCATCTCTGAGCGTGTCACCCGGCAACTCGTGTAGCCTCGCTTCGATGCGTGGTGCTCTCGCGGTCGGCCTCCTCGGCGCCGCCATCGTCCCCATCGTGAGCTGTCGAGGGGCGACCGAGATCTTCGTCGAGGCGCGCACGAACATCGCGTTCCGAGACGGCCTGGTGACGACGTTCACCGTCGGGGGGCCAGGCGAGACGGAGGGCCTCGCGCCGACGACCGAATCGCGCGAGCCGTGGGGCGACGATGGTTTCGTGGGCTCGCTCGCGGTGGTGCCGAATTCGGGGTCGGATGGCAGGCTGTTCGTCAAGGTCGTGCTGGGCATCGATCGTGCGGCGACCTCGTGCCAGCCGCCGCGCTACGCCGGCTGCATCGTCGCGCGGCGAGTGCTCTCCTACGCGCCTCACGAGCGCCTCCGTCTGCCAATCTCGCTGTATGCGGCATGCAAGGACGTGCCGTGCGACGCGGCCTCCACGTGCAACGTGCTCGGTCAGTGCGTATCGGCGGCGGTCGATCCGACGACGTGCTCAGGTGCGGCCGGATGCACAACGCCCGGTGATCCGAGCCTCCCGATCGGGACGGACGCCAGCGCTGACGGGCCGGGCCAGGATGCGCTCGCGAGCGATGCGGCCGACGAGGCGGCGAGCGACGCGGCGAACGATGCGCCCGGCGATGCCGCCGACGCGAGCGCCGAGGACGGCGGTTCGACGCCACCCACACCTAGGCGCGTCGACTGTAAGAGCGCGTCGTGCAACCTACTGTTGGGCGAGACGTGCTGCTTCGATGAGAGCCAAGGCACGGGCACTTGCTTGCCCGCTGGGGTGACCTGCGCGCGCGGGGGAAGCACCTCGGTCATCAGCTGTGACGGCGACGAAGACTGCAACCCGGGCGTTCTCTGCTGCTTCGTCGGCAGCGGGGCGGGGATGGAGTGCGGCGGCGCCAGTTGCGGCCCGTACACCCCCGTCTGCCATTCGACCCACTCGTGCGCGGTCGGCAGATGCACGGGGCTGGGTCTCGGTTATTACCGGACCTGTCAGCCGTGACCGGCGGCGGTCGCTAGGCTTCGTCGGAGGCCTCGTCGGCCTCGATGAAATTCGTACGCCCACGCCGCCGTGCCTGCGTCAGCTCGAGCGGCACAAGGTGCTCACCGTGCGCCATGACGAGCATTGCAACCCATCCCCCGGCTCGACTGAATTGCGCGCCCTCTTGCTTCGTCAAAGCCCGCGATGACGATTCGGCGGCAATTCTGGCGGATCACGCTCGGCATCGCCATGCTCGGAGCGGCGTATCCGATGGCCATCGCTGTCAGGGCGGCGTTCCAGCTCGCGATGCTCCCGCAAGGCGGGGCGGACAACCAGGCATGGGCGGGCCCACTAATGCTGGCCATGTTCATCTGTTTCTTCGCGGCCGTCGCGGTCTGCGTGTTCGTCCTCATCGTGGAAATCGCCGCGCGGTGGCGAAGGACCTTGTGGAGAGAGTGAGACTCTTTCCCTAGCGCTCCTCTAGCGGGTGCGTTGGGAGCCACGTTTTCGACTCCGGACGGGACGAGATGCGAGGAGACCTCGCGATCCGGCCTTAACCGCTCCGCGGTCGTCGTCTCGGAACGCGGGCGCGCAGGCCTCGACGAGCCCGAGGTTTGGCGCGCGGAGCTGCGCTGTCGCTGCTGATGGACGTCGCGCGCAAGCCCGTCTTCCTCCACGACAACTCAGTGCCGACGTGCAGACGAGGTTTCCGGCGGCGCCTCGCTTCGTTTGCCGCGCGGCTACTCGCGCGTTCGCGGCTTCCTCGCGTTTGACACGATTTACGGTGCGGCCTACCGTGGTCGAAGAGTTGAGCCGATGTCCCTTTGCTACCATCCGCAACTTTTTGACGGGGAACGCTTCCATAGGGAACGAGCCTCGGCGCGCAGTCAGGTGCAGGCGTGGGCGTTGCTCTCCTCTTGCATGGAAGGCTACGAGGATGTCTTCGGGTGGGGCCTCGACGAAAGCGACCTGGAGTCAGACTTCATAAGTAGTCGCTCCACTTCCGATGGGGCGCGCGTCGGGAGCCTTGTCGACAACGTCATCGCAGGCCTTGGACGTCGAGCGGGGTCGGAAAAGCTCATCGGAGCGCTAAGTCACGTCACCGAGTCGCGCGGTCGTC
>JAYTZB010001218.1:0-3477 GCA_043742085.1 Polyangiaceae bacterium | reverse complement strand
AGCGCGCTCGCCGATCTCGTTCGCGACGCCATCGGCGCGAGCGGCGACGAGTCCTACGACGAGATCGCGCACCTCATCGCGCGCGCCGGCGGCGGCTCCGCGCAGCCCGACATCACCAACCCGATGGTGGCGCGCCTCGCCGAGATCGCCGCCAACCAGACCGCGGCCGGCGCAAACGGAGCTCCGCAACCGCAGGGCGAGGACGAGGACGCGCACTACCGCAAGAAGGTCCTCGTCAGCGGCGTTCGTCATCTCGTGGCGGCCATCGCGCTCGACCAGCCGCTCGTGCTCGTCCTCGAGGGCCTGCAATGGGCGGACAAGCCGACGCTCGATCTCATGGCCGAGATCCTGAAGACCGCGGACCCGCTGCCCGTGCTGCTCGTCCTGGTCACGCGTCCCGACGATCGCGTGGCGTCGCTCCTCGAGGGCAAGGTCCGCATCGAGCTGCATGCGCTCTCGAGCGAGGAGCAGATCCGTCTCGTCGAGGCTCGTCTTTCGGTAAAAGAGGGCGTTCGTCAGGTCTGCGCCGAGCTGATGCCGCGCGTGGGCGGCAATCCGTTCTACCTGCTCGAGATGATCGACGCGCTGCTCGAGCGCGGCGTCCTCGAGATCCGCGAAGACACGCTGGTGCGCCCGCACGGCGCCGATCTCGACTCGATGGGCCTGCCGTCGACGCTCGAGCAGCTGCTCGCCGATCGCATCCAGGAGCTGCCCGGTCCCGAGCATGTCGTCGTCGACTGGCTCGCCATCGCCGGTGGTCCGCTCGGTCTCGCCGATCTCGCGAAGCTCAACGCGCGCGCCGCGCAGCATCGGAGCGCCGCGCCTGATCCGTCGGGCGCCGACGTCGTGAAGAGCGCTCTCCGCGCAAGCGAGGACGCGATCATGCGCCTGTGCGCGCGCGGCCTCTGCGATCGCAAGGGCGACGTGCTCGACTTCCGGCATCCCCTCACGCGCGACGTCGCGTATGCGGCGCTCGAGCCGATGACGCGCTCGCGCATGCACCGGGCGCTCGGCCAGCATCTCTCGGAGACCTCGCTCGGGCGCGGCGTCTCTGCGGCGATCGTCGCGCGCCATCTCGTCCGCGGCGACGCCCCGGAGAAGGCCGCGCATTTCTACCAGGAGGCGGCAAACGCCGCGCGGAACGCGTACCAGACGCAGCTCGCGATCCGTTACTACCTGCGCGCGGCGCAGTACCTCGCGTCCGACGACCCGCAGATCATGGCGGTGCACGAGGCGCTCGAGACCATCTTCCGCGTCCTCGGCCGGAAGCGAGAGCGCGTACGCCATCTCGAGATCATGCGCGCCACCGCGAAGTCGATCGCTGCGCCTCGCGCTGCCTGTCTCGCGCTCCTGCGCACCGCGCGCTACGACCTCGACGAGGGACACCTCGCGCACGGGCTGCCCGTGGCGCGAAAGGCAGCCGCCGTCGCGCACTCCGCGCAGTACCCCAACTTCGAGATCGAGGCCGAGCTGCTCGTGAGCGAGCTCGCGCGCGAGACCGGCGACGTGCAGGGCGCGCTCGCGGCGAGCGACCGCGCGCTCGCCGCGTGCAATCCCAAGGTGAACCCCGGGGTGCCGGCGCGCGTTCGGGCCGACGTCCTCCGCACCCGTGGCGTGCTCCTCCGTCGCGTCGGTCGCGTCCGCGAGGCCGTCGACGCGTACGTCGAGGCCATCGGCGTGTTCCGCAAGGTGGGTGCCCGCCGCCAGGAGGCGCGCGCGAAGAACGCGCTCGCCTACGCGATGTTCGTGCAAGGGCGCTACGAGGACGCCATCGCGCTCGCGCTCGAATCGATCCGCATCGACCTCTCGATCGGCGGTCGCTTCCAGCTCGCGAAGACCCTCACCAACATCGGACATTCGTATGCGCGCCTCGGCGACATGCCGCGCGCGCAGGCCTATTTGAAGCGCGCGCGAGAGGCGCACGAGCGCTACGGCGATCAGGACGGCCGCGCCGACACGCTCCTCGTGAGCGCCGAGGTGCTGCTCGAGCTCGGCGAGGCCGAGGCGGCGAACGTCTACGTGAAGGAGGCGCTGCACATCGCCGCGTCCACCGGCAACGCCTACGACCTCGCGCACGGCGACGTGGTCGCGGCCGCGCTCGCGCGCTACCGGCGCGATGCGCCCCTCGCCATCCAGCATGCGCTCTCGGCACGTCGGAGCGCCGAGCAGCAAGCGCTCGTCGCGTATCACTTCTACGCGTTCGCGGTGGAGGCCGCGGCACGCGTGGATGCCGGTGAGGTCCACGCGGCGACGCTCCTCGCGACCACTGCGCTCGGCGCCGTCGAGGCCCTCCAGGGCTGCGAATACGGCCTCGAAATACGTGTATTGTGCGCAGATGCGCTGAAGCGTGCTGCGTCCCCGCAAGCCCCTGCCGCTCGGCAGCGGGCCGTCGACTATGCCGCGGCGCTGATGGGCACCATCCGCGACGCACGCCTCAAGCGTCGCTTCGCGGAGCGACCGCTCGTGACAACGCTGTTCGACAGCACGCCCATGCCGCACGCGGTAGTAGAAGGAGAGCGATGACCCAACGCGTCTCGAGCACGTCGACGCAACGACGCACGGCGATGATCCTCTCCGGCGGCGGGGCGCGCGGCGCCTACGAGGTCGGGGTGCTCTGGTACATCTTCGACGACCTCTCGCGCATGCGCGGTGCGCCGCCGAAGATCGACGTGCTCTGCGGGACGAGCGTCGGCGCCATCAACGCGTGCTACCTCGCGGCGCACCTCGGCGACCCGGTGCTCGGCATGCGCCGCCTCGTTCATCTGTGGAGCGAGCTCCAGCTCGGGCGCGTGCTCGGCTTCGGCGCCAAGCAGCTCGGCGGCCTGCCTCGCCTGCTCATGGGCGGAGGCAAGGCGGGCACCGGTGTCTTCGACGTGACGCCGATGGCGGAGCTCGTGCAGCGCGAGGTGAGCTGGCGCGCGCTTGCCCGCGCCCTCCGCAAGAAGCAGCTACGCGCGCTCACCGTCTCGACCACCGAGGTCTCGACGGGACGCACGGTGGTGTTCATGCAGACGGCGCCCGACGTCGACATCCCGCAGACCGCGCCGCCTCGCACGCTGTTCCGCGCCGATCACATCGGCCCGCACCACGCGCTCGCGAGCGCCGCGATCCCCATGCTGTTCCCGCCGGTGAAGATCGACGACGAGCTCTATCTCGACGGCGGCCTCCGGCAGAACACGCCCATCGCGCCGGCGCTGCGCCTGGGCGCGACGCACATCTTCGCCATCGGCAGCTCGCGTGAGGTGAAGGGGATCGTCACGAAGGAGGGCCCGATCGGCACGAATGCCCGGGCTCCCGGCGCGGCCTTCCTCCTCGGCAAGGTGCTCAACGCGTTCCTCCTCGATCACGTGGACGTCGACCTCGAGCTCCTCCGCCGCTTGAACAACGTGATCAAGGACGGAACGAATACCTACGGTCCGGGGTTCCTGGAGACGATGACGCGTGAAGCCCATCGCCGGAACCAGCCGCCCTATCGCT
>JAYTZB010001217.1:0-2204 GCA_043742085.1 Polyangiaceae bacterium | reverse complement strand
TGCGGTGCCCGGGACCCGTCCCTGCTAAGAACGGGCGATGCATTCTCGCCTCCTTGCGCTCTGCCTCGGCGCCGCCACCGCCGCGTTCGTCCCTTTCGCCGTCTGCGCGGTGTCGTCTTGCTCCTCCTCGACGTCCTCCACCGCATCGGGCGGCGACGGCGGCGCAGAAGCCGCACCGCAGCGGCCAGCGCCCGGCATCGACGCCGGCTTCGATCCGAACGCCGATCCGCTGCTCGGCTGCACGAAGGACCCCGGCGCCCCCGCCGTGACCGTCGACCCGAACGCGACGACCGATCCCGCGGGCGGCGCCGCTGCGTTCACGCTTGCGAAGGCGCTCGACGGCTTCCCCTCCGGCGCCGGAAAGCTCACCGCCGGGATCACCACCGAGAAGGGCGGCATCAAGTGCGAGCTCGCTGACACGGCGGCGCCGATCTCGGTCGCGAACTTCATCGGCCTCGCGCGAGGCACGCGTCCCTATCGTGACAGCACGAAGAAGTGGAAGACCGGTCGGTTCTACGACGGCCTCGTCTGGCATCGCGTCATCCCCGGCTTCGTCATTCAGGGCGGCGACCCGGACGGCAACGGAACGGGCGGCCCCGGCTACGACCTCGTGAGCGAGAACCACGCTTCGGAGATTCTCGGCGTCCTCGCGATGGCGGCAACGAGCCCGACCATGCCCAGCGGCAGCCAGTTCTACATCGTGGTCGGGAAGGGCCCGGCGTCCGACTACAACGTCTTTGGCTCGTGCACGACCGAGAGCGCCGACGCCATCGCGAACCTCCCGCGCGACGGCAACGACGCCCCCAAGACCCCCGTGCACATGCTCAAGGTCGAGATCGGGCGGTGTCCGTGATCGAGTGGTCGGAGACGCATCTCTCCATCCGCGACTCCATCCGCAAGTTCTGCGAGGCGGAGGTCAAGCCCAGGATCCAGGCCATCGAGCACGAGGGTGAGCCGCCCTACGAGGTGCTCCGCAAGCTCGTCGCGACCTTCGGCATCGCCGACATGGCGCGCATGACGTTCGCCGCGCAGATCGAGAAGCAGAAGGCGCGCGCGGGTCAGCCGCAGGTGCCGCGCGAGAAGCGCACCGGTCCCAACCCGCAAGCGGGCATGGAGATGGCGATGCGGATGATCCCCATCATCGAGCTCTCGCGCTACAGCCCGGGGATGGTCACCGCGCTCGGCGTCAGCATGGGCCTCACCGCGGGCGCCATCATGGCGCGCGGCACCATCGCGCAGAAGGAGCGCTGGGCGCTCGACCTCCTCACGCTCGACAAGGTCGGCTCGTGGGCCATCACCGAGCCCGGCTCCGGCTCCGATGCGTTCGGCGCCATGAAGTCGAGCGCGCGGCGTGACGGCGACGGCTACGTGCTGAATGGCTCGAAGACCTTCATCACCAACGGACCGTACGCGGACACCATCGTGTTCATCTGCAAGCTCGACGAGGGCAACGAGCCGAAGCTCCGCAAGGTCCTCTCCTTCGTCCTCGACAAGGGAATGCCCGGCCTGACGCAGAGCAAGCCGCTCAGGAAGCTCGGTCTGCATGGCTCACCGACCGGCGAGCTGTTCCTCGACGACGTGAAGGTCGGCAAGGATCGTCTGCTCGGCGAGACCGAGGAGCAGCCGTCGCGCGCCGCGACCAAGGAGACGTTCACCGCCGAACGAACCGCGGTCGCCGGAATGGCGCTCGGCCTCGTCGAGGAGTGTCAGCGACTCGCGATCTCGTATGCGAATACGCGCGAGCAGTTCGGAAAGAAGATCGGCGAGTTCCAGCTCATCCAGCTCAAGCTGGCCACGATGGAAGTGGCGCGCATGAACATCCAGAACCTGGTTTTCCGGCAGATCGAGATGGCCGGTGAGGGCCGCTCGATGAGCCTCGCCGAGGCGAGCGCGTGCAAGCTGTATTGCGCACAGGCGGCGATGGACGTCTGCAACGAGACCGTGCAGCTCTTCGGCGGCAATGGGTACATGGCGGAGTACCGCGTGGAGCAGCTCTTCCGCGATGCGCGGGTCTTGCAGATCTACGGCGGCACCGACGAGATCCAGATCTCGCAGATCGCGCGGAGCTTGCTCGAGACGGGCGCGTAGCGCGCGCTGCTGCGGGGGCGGGCCGCGACGAGAGGCGGACGACGAGAGGCGGACGACGAGAGGCCGGCAAGGGGATGGGGGAGGACCCGCAGGCGGGTGGGCCTTGGACGTCGAGG
>JAYTZB010001216.1:0-3103 GCA_043742085.1 Polyangiaceae bacterium | reverse complement strand
CAGTAGACGATTCAAGAGGACCTACCTTCTAGGTAAGGCCGCAGCCCCCCGAAATCCACCGTCGGATCACTGCTCGCTGGATTTTTTGGGGTCGCCGATGCCGTGACGGCGGAGGTAGCCGCGGACGTGCGCGCGCTCCATCGCGGCGCGGCGGCCGATCTCGCTGACGTTGCCGTTGCACTCGGCGTAGAGCGCCGTGAAGTACTCGCGCTCGAAACGAGCGAGGACCTCGCGCTTGGCGTCCTGGAAGGTGCGTCCGCGCGTCGGCGTCGACTCGCTCGCGGCCGAGGACATCGGCGCGAGGTGCGAGGCGAGGTCGATCGGTCCGTCCTTGCCGAAGGCGAGCGCGACGGCGATGACGTTGCGGAGCTCGCGGACGTTGCCCGGCCAGTCGTGGCGCATCAAGCGCTCGAGCGAGTCGTTGGTGATGCGGTTGTACGCGCCGGGATCGCCGAGGTCGGTGATCATCTTGCGGACGAGCGCCGGGATGTCCTCGGTGCGCTCACGGAGGGCGGGGAGCTCGATGCGGAGCTGAGCGACGCGGAAGTACAAGTCGCTCCGGAACGTGCCGGCGTTCACCTCGCGGACGAGGTCGCGGCGCGTCGCGGCGATGACACGGACGTTGACGGGTCGATACGTGTTCGAGCCGACCGCCTTGATGCGCTGCTCGGCGAGCGCGCGAAGGAGCTTCGGCTGCACGTCGACGGGGAGCTCTCCGAGCTCGTCGAGGAAGATGGTTCCGCCGTCGGCTTCGACGAACGGAGAGACGCGGTCGCGGTCGGCGCCCGTGAATGCGCCGCGCGCGTGACCGAAGAGCGCGCTCTCGGCGAGGGTCGGGGGGATGGCGCCGCAGTCGACGACGACGAAGGGCTTGTTCGCGCGCGAGCTTGCCTGATGGATGGCAGCCGCGACGAGCTCCTTGCCGCAGCCGGTCTCGCCGAGAATGAGGACCGTGAGGTCGGTGGGGGCAGCCTTGCGACAGCGTTCGAAGACGGCGCGCATGCCCTGGCTGACACCGACGAGAGGTCCGAACTGCGCGACCTCCGGGATGTCGACCTGCTCGGGCTGCGTGGGCTCGAAGTTGAGCGCCGATTCGCCGACCGTGATGATGGTGGGCTTCATCAAGTAGACCTCGCCGATGCGGGTGTCTCCGATGAAGGTTCCGTTGCGAGAGCCCAGGTCGCGCACGCGGACGCCGCGTTCGGTGGCAACGAGCTCCATGTGCACGGCGCTCACCTTGCGATCGTCGAGGACGATGTCGCAGGCTTCGTTGCGCCCGACTACCTGGGTCTCGGGACCGATCTCGAGGGTCTGCTTGTTGGCTTGCCCGCGCGTGACCTTGAGGGATCCGCCACGGACTTCCAGCCGACCCTTCGCGACGACTGTAGCATCCACGGATGACGTTTTAACACGCTATGGCCGCGTTCCGGCAAGAGGAATGCATCCATGAGCTGACGAGAGCTCTCCGGAGGGGCCGTCCGGGGCGGTGACTTTGCAGCTCCCGCCCGCACCCGCTACGATGAAACGAGCATCTTTATAGGTGGGTCTGCCCTCTCTTCCGAGGCGCACCCCACATCCGGTAACAGCCCATGCGGCGCTTTCTTTTTTCCACGACCGCGCTGGCGGTGGGAACCATCGTAGCGGCCGGAGCCCTGGCGGTCGCGGCGTGCACCAGTACCGCGACCCCCGATCGGGAGCCGATCACCGACGACTCCGGTCCTCGGCGCGACGGCGGTCTCGTCGGCCCGGCCGAGGCCGGCATCTACGACGCCGGCTCGCCCCTGGGCCCGCAGCCGGACTGCACCACCTACTGCGAGCAGGTCATGGGGAGCTGCACGGGCCCCCATGCACAATACGCGAGCCATACCGAGTGCCTGGAGCTCTGCCAGCGATTCCCCGCGGGTGATGCCGGCGATACCGAGAGGAACAGCCTCGCGTGCCGGCAGTACTACGCGGGCAGCCCGGCCCGCACGAGCGCAGGCGATTACTGCCTCGCCGCCGGGCCGTTCGGAGGAGGCGTCTGCGGCGACCGCTGCATCGCCTTCTGCACCCTCACGCTCGGCGCGTGCTCGCCCGACGCCGGACGCGCGCCCTACGGCAGCTATCCGGACTGTCAGACGGCCTGCTCCGGCTTCCCGTACCTCGACGGCGGCGCCGACGGCGGCGGCGAGCCTCCCAACGGTCCCGAGAAGGGAAACACCCTGAATTGCCGCCTCTTCCACGTGCGGAGCGCGGTCCACGATGGCACCGGCTGCGTCGATCTGGGCGCTGACAGCGGGGCGTGTCGCTGAAGGCTCTCGCGAGCTCGGGAACCATCGGTGCTCTGACGGGCCTGCGCGGCTACGCGGCGCTCTGGGTCGTCCTCTCGCACGCGTCATTCACGGATTCCCTCTCCGCTCCGCTCTCCGCGCGGCTCGCGTGGGGTCGCGGCGAGGGCGTCCTCCGTCACGAGTACCTGGCGGTCGACCTCTTCTTCATCCTGAGCGGCTTCGTCCTCACGCATGCGCATGCGCGCGAGCTCGACGGGGGCGTCGATCGTCGCGCCTACGTGCGCTTCCTCCTGCTGCGCCTCGCGCGCGTCTATCCGCTGCACCTGATCGCGCTCGTGCTGGCGGCGTCGATCCGGATCGTCGTTCCGAACTACCTCGAGAACACCGCCGGCACCTTCTTGCTGCATCTCCTGCTGATGGCGAGCTGGGGCTTCGCGAAGGGACTCTCCTGGAATGGGCCCGCGTGGTCGCTCAGCAGCGAGTGGCTCGCATACCTCGCCTTGCCTCCGATGATCCTCCTGAGCGCGGGTCTCCGTCGCCTGCGCGCGCAGCTCGCGGCGCTGGGCTTGCTCGTCCTCCTCTTCGGAGTGCTGTTCTTCGGCTTCCTCTACTCGATGGCGCTGTTCTTCGAGCTCGACATCTCGAACGGGGCCGGCGCCAACGCGCGTGTCCTGATCAGCGTCGCGCTGGGCTGCGTCCTGCGGCGGCTCTACGACCAGCAGCGGGTCCGCGCGCTGCCGTGGACCGCGCTCTTCTGGCTGTCGCTACCCGTTGCCGTAGTGACGATGACCGACCTCTCAGGCCGTCGGCTCGACAACAGCCTCTGGGCCTAT
>JAYTZB010001215.1:0-6306 GCA_043742085.1 Polyangiaceae bacterium | reverse complement strand
CTCAGCGCGTCGGAGATGCCGCGCACGAGGTCGGCGTTGCCCACCTTGCCGAGGTAGCTCGCGTCGCGCGGCGCAGCGGCGGCATGCTCGACGGTGCTGAAGGGCGTGCGCCAGATCTGCAGCGGATGAACGCGCGTCGGCTCGGGCACGGCCCGGAAGAGCGCCATCGTGCCGTCGGCGAAGAGGCTGTAGCCATGCGCGCGGAGCGGGCTCGTGATCTCTTTTCGGATCAGGTTGTACGGAAGGAGCAGGTACTCGCCCGCATCGCGCCGGTGGTAGACGTAGAGGACGTCCTCGCCGTTCGGAGACCTGATGACGCGCTCGAACTCGAGCCCATCCTCCTGCGAGCCACGCGCGCTGCCGTCGCCGGCGTCGGCGTCGAACAGCTTGTAGTCGCCGCTCTGGAGGTAATAGCCACCAGGGAAGACGATGCCGTGATCCTCGGGCAGCTCGTGACACGCGAGGCCGATGGCATCGATGCGGACGACGCGCTTCGAGCGCGAATCGAAGACGAGGTAGCGGTACTTGTCCTCGCGGAACGGCTTCACGCGCAGGAGGATGAGGTGACCGACCTTCGCCCACGACACGTCGGCGTCGTCGAGGGTCTGGTTGCCGTCGTCGACGGGCTCGCGATAGATGCCCTTGCCGTCCTTGGTGTTGTTCTCGACCTTGATGGTGAGGTCGCCGCCGATGGTCTCGACGAACACGGTGTCGAGGATGTTGATGTGCGGGTGGGGGCCGCCGCTCACCTGATCTTCGCGGCGCGTCGGCGTCCACGTGAAGTCGTGCTGCTTGGGCGGGAGGATCTCCTCGTCGCCGCGCGCGTCCATGTACGTGAGGCGTCCGGCCGAGTCGATGGCCCAGCGGAAGACCTTCGCGTCGCGAACGGTGGCGCCGATCTGCACCGCCGCGAGGAGCCGCGTGTCGGTCCGCTTCAGGCGGAGGAGACGGGCGTCCTTCGAGTAGTACTTGAAGGTGTCGCGCAGCTCCTTGACGAAGCCCTCGTCGTTGAGGAAATCGCCGGCGCTCGCGCCGCCGGTCGCGGAGATGAGCTCCTGCGAGAGGTCCCACTCGTCGCCGGCGGGGTTCTTCTTGTCGAACTTGTAGAATGCAAAGACATCGCCCACGCCGGTCTCGGTCTTGAGGCCCATGAAGACCTGGAACCCGAAGAGCATGTGACCGGCGACGCTGACGAGGTCGCGCGCGATGCAGTTGTTCTCGGTGCGGATGCGCTCGTTGGCGACGAGCGCGAGCTCGGCGCCGCCGAAGACCTTCTTGCGGCGAGCATTGAGCGTCTCCGCCTTGCTCGACAGCTCGGCGGCCTGCTCGAGGAGGCGCTTGCGAATGACGTCGTAGCTACCGCCCTCCATGGTGGCAGCGCCGTTCCCGTTCCCATCCTTCGGCGACGGCGGCACCCCACCGGCAGGCGGCAGCCCACCGGGCGGCAAGCCCCCTGCCCCACCCTTGGGCGCATCAATCTGCTGCGTCATCGCAATCCCATCTCGTTACGTTCTCACTCACCACAACCAGAGACCGCGGAGGCACGGAGAAACGGAGACCACACGGAGATCAGATTTGGCTGCCGATCTCGAACCCGAGCCGACGCGCCTTCACGAGAGCCGGGGCTGCGTTTTCGCGAAGGGGTTCGAGGTCTCCCCGAGGCACCCAAAAATCTCCGTTCTCGTCTCCGTCCCTTCGTGGCTCCGCGGTCTCTGGTTCTCGTCTGGTGTTATTCGCCCGTGCCTTGCGTGCCGCGGAAGGTGGCGAGGCGCGCTTGCGCGGCGGGGTCGTTGACGAGGAGCTTCTCGACGAGGCCGAGGACGGCTTCGTCGTCGGGCCGCATCGCGGATTGCACCATGCCGCGCACGTTCTCGCTCGAGTCCATCACGCCGTCGATCGACTGGCCGATGCTCACCGCCTTCACGAAGCGATCGAAGAAGGCGCCGTCGCCGCCGACGATGTTGAACTTCGCGTTCGTGAACGCCTGCGCCAGGATCTGCGCCGACGCCGCTGCCATGTCGCGCTTCGCATGGATGGTCTCGAGCTCGATGATCTTCTCCTTGTCGAGCTTGAGACGGAACTCCTCGTGCTCGCGGCTCGCCTCGTCGAGGGCCTTCATCGAGATCGCCTTCTCGGCGATGCCCGCGGCCTCCGCCAGCAGCTTCTCCCGCACGTTGCTCGCCTCGGCGATGCCGCGTGCCGTGATGACGGCGTTGTCCGCGTCACGCACCTTCACGGCGGCGAGGCCCTTCTGCTCCTCGCCTGCCGCCTCGGCGCGCATCTTCTCGAGAGACACGCGCGCCTCGACGAGACCGAGCTTCTCGGTCGCGACGGCGTCCGCCTCCTTCACGCGAGCCCTCGCGAGGCCCTCCGCGGCGGACTCGGCCTGCGCGCCCTCGGCGAGCCGGATCTTCGCGCGCGCCAGCTTGTCTGCGGTGTCGAGCTCGGCGTCGGCGGTGATGGTCTTCTGACGTGCCGCGTGCTTCGCGGCCTCCTCGTTGGCCTCCGCCGCCTTCACGAGCTTCACCATCGTGGTGGTCGCCTCGGCGTCGGCCTTGATCTTGAGCGCTTCCCGCTCGCGGTTCGCGCCGGAGATGGTGCGCACGTCCTTGATGTTCTCCTCCTCGACCGCGACGGTCTTGTCGACGGCGATGCGGGCGCGGACGACGTCCGCGATCTCCTTCTTCTGCTGCTCGACCTCCTTGTCGCGAGAGATGCCGACGAGCGACACCTCGCGCTCGCGCCCGATGACCTCGAGCTGGCGCGCCTTCTCGACGCGCTCGGTCTCGACGGCGATCTCTCGCTCGCGGTTCTTCTGGGCGACGGCCACGCCGCGCAGCTTCGCCTCGTTGGCGATGAGCGCCTCTTCCTCGTTCTTGTGATGCACGAGGAGCGTCTTCTTCTGCTCGTCGGACGCGATGCGCGCCGCCTCGTTCTGCTCGCGCGACTGCGAGACCGAGATCTCCTTCGCCTTCTTGGCCTCGGCCTCGGCGCGGCGCTGGTCGAACCGGAAGATCGCCTCGTCGGCGTTCAGGTTCTGGCTGCCGGTCTCCATGCGCTCCTTCTGACGGAGCTCGTTGGTCTGCACGTTGTGCTGGACCGTGATCTCGGTGATCTTCCGGATGCCGTCGGCATCCATGATGTTGTCCTTGTCGAGCGCGTCGAGCGGCGTCTGCTCGAGGTAGTCGATGGCCGCGTCGTCGAGGATGAAGCCGTTGAGGTCCTTGCCGATGACCTCGATGATCTTGTCCTTGAAGTCGTCGCGCTTCGTATAGAGCTGGTCGAAGTTGAAGTGCTTGCCGACGGTCTTCAAGGCCTCGGCGAACTTCGCGGTGAAGAGCTCCTCGAGGGCCTTGGGGTCGCTGGCGCGCGCGCAGCCGAGCGATTGCGCGACCTTCAGGACGTCATCCTGCGTCTTGTTCACGCGAACGAAGAACGTGACGTTGATGTCGGCGCGGATGTTGTCGTTGCAGATGAGGCCTTCCTTGCCGCGACGATCGATGTCGATGGTCTTGACGGACAGATCCATCACCTCGGCGCGGTTGATGATCGGGTAGACCATCGCGCCGCTGAACGCGACGATCGCCTCCTTGTTCTTGTTGATCACGAGCGCCTTGCCCTGCTCCACCTGGCGATAGAACCGGCCGACCATCGCGACGAACCCGAGAAAGAGAACGAACCCGACGGCGACCGCAATGACGATCGGAAGCAACTGCTCAGTCATGAGAACCCCTCGCTCCTTACAACAACGACGCTGCCTGCGACCCCGATGAACGGCGGAGCACACGCAGCGATCGGCCGTGAAGCCTCGCACACCCGACCCGGGAATGGAGGGCCTATTTTCCAGGCGATTCGACGGCTATTTCCCCGCGATTGCGGCGACGGCCGCGCTTCCCTCGGCATGCTCGGTGTGCTCGCGCTGACGACGCATCGTGTCGATTGCAGGCAACCGGTGCGCGAAGCCGGCCGACGCACTCTCCATGACCGACGCGATCAGGGGCCGCGAGAGTGGCGCGTGTCGCCTCCCGGGTGACGAGCCCGATCATGAAGACGACGCCAAGGCAGCCGCCACGTCGGCCGGACAGTCGGAGAAACCGCGCCAAGCGTGCATGCTCGATGTCGACTGGAACGAGCCGAAGGACGAGACGCCGTTCGGTCCGCCGCCGCCGCCGGTGCCCGGTCCGAAGGCCACCAACAACGCAACGCGCACGCAGGAACGCAATCTCGCGAGCGGCCCCTATGCCGAGTCCGGCTACTCCAGCAGTGGTCACGCGCTCCACGCCGGCCTCGCCCTGGTCAAGGGACGCGACGCGAGCAGCCTCGAGCTCGAGGCGGTGAGCGTCTCGGTGCAGGTCGGCGGCCAGAGCGAAGCGCAGGGCGCCGTGGCGCGCGTCGGCGTCTCGGGCAAGAGAGGCTCGATCGGCGGCGAGGTCGGAGCGGCAAACGTGCACGTCGGAGTCCACAATCCGGACGGAAGCACGGGCGTCAACGGCGGCGCTGGCGCGGTCTGGGCAGCGGGCGAAGCGACGATCAGCGGTGAGGCGAACAGCGTGACCGTCGGAGCAGGGTTCGGGATCGGGGGCGAGCTCAGCGTCGGTCTCCGCGACAAGAACGGCAACGGTGACCCCGAGGTCTGTTTTCGCGCGAGCCTCAAGTTCGCGACGGTCGGCGCGTGCCTCGAGCTCCCGTTCCACGGAAAAATGTGAGGATGGCCACCGCCATGACGGCTGACGCGCCTGCATTCCCGCGTGACGTGTATCGCGAGAGCGGCGCCGCCGAGCTGGCGAGGCTCCCACACCCGAAGCGACCGCGATTTTCGTTCTTCATGGACATCAACGACGACGACCTCGGCGCCGACGCCTTTCTCCCGGGTCGCTTCGAGCTGGCTGGCGCGTGCGTCGAACAGACGTGGCTCAACGGAGCGATGGCTTCGTGCAGCGGCGTGGTGCTCGCCGCCGCCGTTCTCGGCTTCGCCGACGACACCATCATCGGTACTGCCTACCCGCGGACGCGCGGGCTCCTGCGGGCGTCGATTCCCGGAGCATCGGCACGGCGGTCGTCGTGCCGCGACGCCGCGCGGGCGTCCTCGGCTGGGCGGCGCGTCATGGCCTGATCGATGAGCACGTCCTCGACGACAGGTCGGCTCGCGACGCGCTCTTCGTGCGCGGCGACGCGGCCGCCATTCGCTCGCACCTGACGCCGGATGTCTGCGCAGCCATCCTCTCGATGGGGCGGACGTTCTGGCGGCTCGTGATCGGCGATGGCATCGTCGAGCTGAGCTGGCGTGCGCCACGTTTCGACGCCGAGGTCGTCCTGCCGACCGGGGCGGTTCCGATGGTGGTGACGATGGCCCGCGCCTCGGTCGGCCTTCCTTCGACGACGACCTAGACCGGCGGCCCGCAATCCTCAGCGGCGTGTTTGGCGGCTCTTGGTTGCGTTCGCGACGTCGTCGGCCGCGTCTTCGGTCGGGCGCTCGTCGAGGAGGTTGTCCATCGGGGCCACCGTGAACTCCTGGCGGTCGCCGTCGTAGCCGACGATGACCACCTGATCGCCGCGCTTCAAGGTCTCGCCGGTGTCGACACGCACCCGCACCACGAGGCCCGCGCCGCCGTCCTCGAGGAGCGCCTCGCCGAAGCGATCCGTGACGGTGCCGGTGCGTACGGTGCATACCTTGCCGACGAGGCTCTCGTGCCGCGCAGCGCTGGGCGTCACGAAGATGCGCGCGAGCGGGCGCACCGCGATCGAGGTGAACGGGAGCGCGAGCACGGGCGCGATGAGAAGGACCGCGAAGCGCGCCAGGCCGAGCAGCCCTTCCGGCAGCCATGCCGCCGAGGCTTGCATGCCGAAGATGCTGAAGAGCCATGAAAACAGGATGATCACGCTCATCACGAGCGTGGCGGGCGCGGAGCGCAGCTTCAGCGACGCCATCAGGCCCGCCATCACGCCGTGATGCGCGCCCTCGCCGGCGTCGCCGTCACCGCCGTCACCGCCGTCACCGCCGTCGCCGTGACCGCCGGCATCGGCATGACCGCCGCCGGCGTCGAGGCCGTCGGCGGCCGCGTCCGCGCCGCCGTCGAGCGCTCCGTCCGCTGCGCCGTCGGCGCCGTCGAGATGGATCGCGCCCACCATCACGAAGACCCAGTACACGAGGGCGATGCCGAGCAGCACCGTGTAGACGACGCACGGAAACGACAGCGCAACAGCGAGGAAGTGCGCGAGCATCACCGTGGCTGCGAGCGTAGCGCGAGCGTGCGGGGTGCGCGTGCCGTTCTCGTGCGCCTCGACGCGTGCCGATTCGAGGGCGTA
>JAYTZB010001214.1:0-3867 GCA_043742085.1 Polyangiaceae bacterium | reverse complement strand
CTCGTCCGCAAGGCCGATCTCGAGGACTTCGACGCGCTCACGCGCCTCTGCGAGCTGTGCGAGCTCACCGAGCAGTGGGGACGCGTCGCCGAGCTGCTCGTCGAGCGCATCGAGATCGAGGCCGACGAGGGCGAGGTCGTGGAGCTCACGAAGAAGCTCGCGAGCATGCTCGCCGACAAGCTCGATCGCGGCGACGAGGCGCTCGGCGCGCTCACCGATCTGGCCGATCAGGGCGAGCCCACGGTGCGCCACGCGTACATCACGCTCGGCGACAAGCTCGGCTGGAAAGGCATCGTCGCCAGCAAGCTGAAGGAGTGGTGGTTCGACGCACGTCACGGCTCCGAGCGCACCGGCGCGCTCCGCGGCGCGTTCGAACGCTTTGCCGACGTCGGTCGCGACGCCGACGCGGTGCAGGTGGCCATCGAGCTGATTCGCACGAAGGGCGCCGACAAGAAGCTCGCCGTCCATCTCGAGGAGCTCGCCGTGAAGACCGGCGATCACGATGCGCTGATCGTCGCGCACGAGCTCCTCGCGCGCGAAGTGCAGGGCGAGGAGCGCGGCAACGAGCTCGTCCGGCAGGCAGAGATCCGCGTGAAGGCGGGCATGCCGCGCGCCGACGCCATCACGCATGGCGAGGGCGGCCTCCCCTTCATTCCGCCGGTCGACGCCGAGCCGCTCCTCGAGCGTCTCTCACAGCTCGCCGCGAAGCCGGTCGACGTCATCGATCTCTACGAGCGTCAGGTCACGCGGAGCAAGGCGCCGACCGATCGCGTTCGTGCCCTCGCACGCGCCGCGCAGGTGGCATCGATGCGCGGCCAGCCCGAGCGCGCGCGCGGCTTCTTCGAGCTTGCCCTCACCGGCGCCCCTGGCGACGACACGCTCGGCGTCCTCGAGTCCGCGGCCCGCGACGGCGACAAGCTGAGCGGCGGCGATCGCCTGCGGCGGGCGCTGTGTCAGGCGCTCTCGCAAGGCGGACACGGCGCACGCGACGGCGGTCGCACCCGCGCGAATCTCCTGCGGCGCGCGGCGATGATCGCGCATCGCGATCTCCACGACATCGAGCAAGCGTTCACGTGGCTCGGCGACGCGCTCGTCGCTCACGTCGATTCGCTCACGCTCGACATGCTCGAGTCGCTCGGCATCGACGGCGGCGATCCGCGCCGCGCCGAAGCCGCGCTGAGCCACGCGCTCGGCGAGGTGTTCGACGGACCGCTCGTGAAGCAGCTGCTCGGGCGTCGCGCGAAGATCCGTCGCGACCAGCTGGTCGAGCCGGTCAACGCGGCCGCCGATCTCAAGAAGCTCCACGACCTGTCGCCGCAAGATCAGTCCGTCATGGACGAGCTGGCGGGTCTCCTCATGGAGCTCAACGACTACAAGTCGCTCGTGCAGCTCTACGAGGATCAGATCCTGCGCGGCAAGGATATGAACGCGCGGGCCGAGCTCGCGCGCAAGGTCGCGCGCATCTGGGAGGAGCAGCTCACCGACGGGCGCGAGGCGGCCGACGCATGGCGCCGCGTGATGCGCATGAAGGCCGCCGATCCCGAGGCGACGCAGGGCCTCGAGCGCTCCAAGAGCGGCGCGCTCAAGAAGCCCGAGGGCGATCCCAAGGTGGTCTACGCGCCGCCGAAGCTGGTGAGCGAGCAGCCGGTCGCCCCTCCCGCGCGCGCGAAGGTCGAGGCCTCCGTGCCGCCGGGGGCATCGTCACCGTCCAACGGACCGAAGCGCCCGTCGTCGCCGCGCATCTCGGTCTCGCCCCGTGGCGCCGCCACTGCGAGCGAAGCGACGTCGACGCGCACCGCGCCGACCAAGCAGGTCGATATCCCGCAGATGAGCGCCTCGGCTGCGCCGCCGTCGTCGCGGCCGCCGCGTTCGGTGCCTCCGCCGCTGCCCTCCGGCCTCACCTCGACGATGGCGAGCCCGGGAAAGCCGCACTCCGGAGCTCAGGACCGCAGCGCTCTCGAGTCCGAGATCGACGCTTCGCTCGACCGGCTCGAGCTCGAAGGACCGACGGGCACGACGCTCCCCGGTGATGTCCCGAGCCCCAGCCGGGAGGGCGTTCCGTCGACGCTCGACGCTCCGGGCGGCCGTAGCTCGCGCCCGGCCGTCGCGTTCAATCACAACGAAGAATCGACGCAGAGCGCGCCGGTCGTCCCGCACACGCTCCGCGACAGCGTCCGCACCCCGCACGATCCGCTCGCCACCGAGCGTCCCCTCACCTCCGGTGACGGCGGTGCGGGCGAGACCTTCCACCCGCCGCCCGTCACCGTTCCGCCCGTCACGGTGGAAGGCGGGCCGATCACGAACCCCGAAGCCGGCGACGGCACCAGCGAGTCAGCGACCGGTGAGTCCGAGATCGCCGACCTCGAGCTCGGCTCCGGCGAGCTCGTCGACGCCGACGACGGCACCGGCGCCGGCGGCGCCATCGATCAGCTCCTCGAGTCGACGCTCGCGCGCAGCAAGCGCGACGTCCCTCCTCATGGAACAGAGGAGGACGAGATCGTCATCGCCGACGATCTCGCCGAGGACGTCGACGACGACAAGGCGGACTCCGCGCCCGACGAGGACGAAGAGCACACCGACGCGGGTGCGACCGTCCCGCCCTTCCGTCCCGGAAGCTGAACCCGCTCTCAGTCGAAGCGCAGCGTGGTCGCGTCGAGCGTCGCAGGCGCACCGAGCACGAACGCGCTGTTCGGCGCACCGTGGCCGAACGGCGCAGACGCCACCACCGGGATCCCGAGGTCGGCGGTGCAGCGCGAGAGGACCTCCGCGGCGGTGACGCCGTCGGGACCTGCATCGCACTGCGTGAAGCCTCCGAGCACGATCGCAGAGAGGCGACCGAGATGGCCGCCGAGCCTCAGCGACGTGAGCATGCGGTCCAGTCGATACGGACGCTCGGTCACGTCCTCGATGGCGAGGATCGCGCCCCCGGGAAGTGCGAGACGATTGCCCGCCGCCATGCTCGCGAGGAGCGCGAGGTTGCCTCCGAAGACCGGGCCGTGCGCAGTGACGCCGTGCGGACCACGATGGATGGTCTCGAGCCCCGTCCACGCCGCCATCGGCAGTGCCTCGAGCCCGTGAATGAGCGACAGGCGCTCGGCAGCGCTGATCGAGCGACCGAGGCCGGTCACGTTGGATGCATGCAAGCTACATACACCGCGCGCGTTGGCAATGACGTGCAGCGCGGTGACGTCACTGAAGCCGACCAGCCACTTGGGGCTCGTGACGAAAGCGTCCCAGGGCAGATCGTCGATGATCCGCATCGCGCCGTAGCCGCCGCGAGCGCATACGATCGCCGCGACCTCGGGGTCGCTCATGGCGCGGGCCAGCTCGGAGCTGCGGCGCGCATCGTCGCCCGCGGTGTAGCCGGTGCGCGCGAGGATGCTGCTCGAGAGCCTCAGCCGGTAGCGGAGGCGGAGCCAGGCGAGACCGCGGAACAGCTCGTCACGGTCGAACGGGCTCGCCGGCGCGCAGACCGCGACGATCGATCCGGGACGCAGCGGCGGCGGTCGGGTGAGCTGCACGCCGTCGCAGCGTAGTGCGGGCGGTCCCCCTTGACCACCTTGCGGGACGGGGCGATAGCTGGCTCGTGGCTGCCTCGTCGTCGCTGGTGCGTCTGTCCCGGTTCGCGGGTCGACTGCGTTCGGTGGCGCCCCTGGCGCGGCGTGTCATCGATGCCGCGGTCGGCGGCGTCGACGACTGGATGACCGGCAAGCTGGGTGAGGAGTTCAACGAGCGCCTCGCCCGCGTTCCCCTGAACCTCACCGCCACGGGCGTCGACGAGTTCGGTCTCGATCCCCAGTGGACGAAGTGGGCGCTCGCGTCGGTCGCGTTCCTCCATCGCAAGTACTTCCGCACCGAGATCTTCGG
>JAYTZB010001213.1:0-15078 GCA_043742085.1 Polyangiaceae bacterium | reverse complement strand
GCAGGGTTCGACGGTGATGATGCGACCCGCGGGGATGGAGAACGCGGCGTCGATCACGTGCGGGCTCGCCGCGGCGCTCCATGTCTCGTCGGCTGCCGGCTTGTCCACGTGCTTCGTACCAGCGCCGGTCGCGGGGACGCACGTCGACGGAACGCTGGCGTCTGCGCCTGAGCCGTCGACGGCGGGTGCGCCACCGGCATCACCCTGTGGCGTGGAGGTGTTGTTCGACTCGCACGCCGCGACGAGCGGCGCAGCGACGACCAACGAGAGCAACGAACCAACCGCAAGCGTGCAAGTGCGCGACATGTTCCTCCAAGAAAACCACGGATACGAAAA
The DNA here is from genome assembly GCA_043742085.1 of Polyangiaceae bacterium. GTDB lineage: Bacteria > Myxococcota_A > Polyangia > Polyangiales > Polyangiaceae > Labilithrix. The sequence goes on along the minus strand of JAYTZB010001213.1, from coordinate 14,742 downwards.
CGAGCGCGTCACCCGATCAGGTGACAGCTCCAAAGCGTCGGTGGCGCGCTTGCCGTTGTCTGTGTGTTGCCGGGCCGGCGGTCGCGCCGGCGAGCGCCCCGTTCGCCTGCGTGCCGGTGAAGTAACGAGAGCGACCGCGCTCAGGGCAGCGTCGTCGTGACGACCTCCCAGTGCGTGGTCGGAGGCAGCGACCACTGAGCGCAGACCGTGTGCTGGAAGGCGCAGGCCCGCGTACCGGAGTAGCCGGCGCACGGCGCGGTGTTCGGCGCGCTCGCCGAGTTGTACGCGACGCCACCGCGCGCCCTGCACTCCGCGTCGCTGTAGGTGCAGCTGTTCACCGTCTGCTGCGCGTGCGCCACGCATGTGCCAGCGTTGTTGCTCTTGCAGACGTAGAGCCTGGCAGGCGCCAAGCCCTCCGCCACCATCGCCATCTCGCCGAGTGTGCAGGCGCGATGGGAGCCGTGGACCAGATCGGAAGCTGCAGGGGCTTCAGCGCGTCGATCGCAGCCTTCACCACTGCCGGCACGCCCGGCTGGGCAGCGATGGTCGGCTGCTGGGCCGGCTGTATCGGCTGCGCCCGAACGACCGCCGCGGTTCCTGCTACCAGCACCAGCGCCGCGGCGACCTGGACGACCGCCGCACGAAGAGATCCGTTTTGCCTCTGCGCAGCCTCTCGGAAGATCGAGGGCGCTGTCCAGCGCAGTCTTCGTCGCGGTGCTCAGACCGACAGCAGCGCGCCTCTGGCGGGATCGCCGGTCGCCGCGCCGATCGCGCGTGCGTACGCGTCGACCTGCCTTGCGTAGTCCTCGCGGCGGCCCGCGATCTCGATGTCGGTCTTGAAGTCCACCACCGTCCAGCCCACGCCCTCCTCGAGGAACGCGAGATCGACGACGCCTTCGACGAGCGCGCCGTCGTCGGCGCGGAGCATCACCGCCGTCTCGCGCTCGATGCGGAGCGCCTTCCGCGCGCGTCCCAGCAGAGGATGCGCGAGCGCCGCGGCGACAGCGTCACACGCAGCCGCGGCCTCCTCTTCGGAGGCCCCGAGGATGCGTGCCTGGATGCGCGACGTGTCGGCGATGGTCGCGGCATCGCCGTCGAGCGGCACCGACGCGAGCATGGCGTGCACCAGGATCCCGAAGCGCTTGCCGTGCGGCCGCGCATGACGCGCGGACTCGGTGGCCTCGAAGCTCACGTCGGGCGGCGGCTTGGCGGGCGCGCTCGACGCTCCCTGCTCTTCCTTCGCTCCCTTCTCCTCCGTGACGGTGCGCACCACGAGCGTGGGCACGCTCCCGGAGGCGAGCGCTGCATCATGGTCGCGGCGCCACGCAGCATGCTGCTCGATGCCCTCCTTCGCGACGACGCCCTTCTCGTCGATGGCGAGGATCTTCTGCTGCCGCTGCCCCGCGTCGTCTTCCTTGTCGAGACCGAGCGCGCTCGGATCCCAGAACACCATGCTGTGCGTACCGATGGCGGGCTTGTGGAGACCGGGCCGTACCGAGGAGCCCGTGCTGCGCGTCGCGCTCTGCGGTCGCTCGAGGACCGAGTCTTCGCCGAACATGGGACAGCCCGGCGCTGCCTTCGCGCCGCGCCGGTCCGAGGGATAGATCACCGGGTCGAGCGCATCGAGCCAACCCTCGCTGGCGCTCGCCTTCGCGCTTCCGCCCGCCGTCGCCGTCGATCCGGCCGGAGGTGAGCCGGAGGATGGCGCCGCTTGCTTGTCGTCACGCTCGTCGCCGATCACCGGGATGACGAGCAGATCGCGCGCGCGGGTCGTCGCGACGTAGAGCAGGCGTCGCGCCTCCTCGAGGTCCTGTTCGAGGATCTCTTCGCGCCGCTCGAGTAGCTCCGTAGGGCTCGCGCCGCAGAGCGGCACCGCCCACAGCTTGCGCGCCGCGTCGACGAAGCGCGAAGGCTCTCGAAACGTCGCATTTGCCGTGGGATCGACGAGGATCACGACGGGGAACTCGAGCCCCTTCGCCTTGTGCACGGTCATGATGCGGACGCCGTCGGTGCCCTCCTCGACGACCGGCGCCTCGTTCACGCCGCCGCGCTGCGCGTCCTCCTCGAGGCGGTCCACGAACGCGCGGAAAGACGTCACCGAGCCCTGCTCGAAGCGCCGCGCCATGTCGAGCACGCGCAGGATGTTGCCGAGGGCTTGCTCGCCCGCCGGCCAGATCGCGACGCCGGCATGGGCGCGCGTCGCCTCGAGGAACTGCGCGATGCTGTCCGCGATCGAGCGCCGGTTGCGACCCACGTGCAGGCGCGCGAGCACGTCGAGCGCGCCGCCGACGGGACGCGTGAGCTCGGTGAGCTTCGCGTCGTCACGCTTGCGCAGCGGATGGAGGTGGCGCTGCGTGTGACGGAACGCGATGAGCGCATCGTCGGACAGCGCGAAGAACGGTCCGCGCAGCGCCGCGTAGATGCTCATCCCGTCGTCGGGCCACTCGATCGCGGCGAGCGCGCTTCGGAGCGCGATGACCTCCTCGCGCTCGTGGAAGCTCTTGCCGCCCACGAGCACGTGGGGCAGCCGCCGCACCTCGAGCGCGCGCACGTAGGGACGCGTGACGTCGTTGCCGAAGCTCTGGAGGCGCTTGAAGAGCAAGCACACGTGACGCGTGCCGATCTTCACGGGTTCGCTCCCGCCAGCGTGAGGCGCGGGAGTGATGGTCCAGCCGCTCTCGTTGACGAGCCAGTCGACGAACGCGCCTACCGCGTCCGGGAGCGACTCCTCGATCTTCCAGTTCGTGACCTTCGCGGCGTTGCCGAAGTCCGAGTACGGCCGCGGAACGGGCAGCGCGATGACCGTGGGACGCCCGACGGGGTCGGGTCGTATCGGCGCGAGGGCGACGTAATCAGCCTGAGATTTACGGGCGTTGGTCTTCATCAACGGCTCGAACGCCGCGTTGACGAAGGCCTGGATGGAGGGCGCGCTGCGGAAGCTGGTCTGGAGATGAACGAGGCTCGCCGCAGACGCGCCCGGCTGCGCGAGCAGGCGCGCCTTGATGGTCTCGTAGAGCGACACCTCCGCGCGCCGGAAGCGATAGATCGACTGCTTCGGATCACCGACGAGGAACAGCTTGCCCGCCATGACGTTCACGCGGTCGGGATCACTCTCCTTCGGATCGTCCGAGGCGAGGAGGAGGAGCATCTCGGCCTGGAGCGGATCGGTGTCCTGGAACTCGTCGACGAGGAGATGCGTGAAGCGCTTCTGCAGCTCGGTGCGCACGCTCTCGTCGTTGCGCAGGAGATCGCGCGTGAGCACGAGCAGGTCGAGAAAATCGAGCTTCCCGGCGCGCGCCTTGAGGTCCTCGTAGCAGCGGATGAGGCCCTTCTTCGTGGGGTCGGCGTGGCCCTTCGCGTCCACCCCCCACAGCTCGCGGAAGAGCAGCGCGGACAGATCCGCATCGGCGGCATCGAGCACGCGATCGAGCTCCGCCCTCGCGGCAGAGCGCGCGTCGCGCACCTGCTGCATGGTGATGCCCTCGTTGCGGTTGAACCACTGCGTGCGCCCGCCGGTGTACCCCCAGCCCTTGTAACGAACGAGCTGCCGGAGCTGCGCTTCGACCGCGTCATGGTCGCGGACGCCGCCCGCCATCTCCTCGCGGCGCTCGATCTCGGACACGACGCGACCGATCTCGTGGATGCTCTTCACGAGCCAGTTGTCCTGGTACGTGGCCTTGTCGGCATACGGGCGAAGCTCGCGCAGGCGATCGACCAGCCCGTCGAGCGCCGCCTTGCGATCGAAGTCGGGGCGCGCGTACGGCGTGGGGAAGTCGCGCTGCTCGATCAGGTTTCGACCGGCTTTCCGCAGCGCCGCGCGCGGTCCGTCCTGATCGCGCTCGCGCGTCGCGCGGCGGAGCACGCGCGATACGCCTTCGCCTGGCGCCTGGAGCGTCTCCTGGAACCAGCGCGTGAACGCCTCGTCGTAGAGCCGCTCCGATTCGTCCTCGGAGGCCACCTCGAAGAGGGGATCGATCTTCGCCTCGACGGGACGCTCCCGAAGCATGTCCGCGCAGAACGCGTGGATCGTTCCGATGTGCGCGGCCTCGAGCTGGCGCAGCGCGACGTTGAGGTGCGCTTGCTCGCCGGCGTTCGCGGCCTTCGTCCGCGCCTTCTCGATCTCGGTGCGCAGCCGCAGCTTCATCTCGCCGGCCGCCTTCTCGGTGAAGGTGACCGCGACGAGCGTGCGCAGCGTGGCCTTGCCCGTTCGAAGGAGCGAGAGGATCCGCTCGACGAGCGCCGTGGTCTTGCCCGTGCCCGCCGCGGCCTCGACCACGAGCGTTGCCTCGAGATCGTTGGCGATACGCGCGCGCGCTTCTGCGTCGACGAGCACGCTCATTTCTGCTTCCTCAGCTCGATGAGCCCCTTCAGGCGGTCCTTGGACTTCCGCTTCGTGCGGATCTCCTCGTAGGGCCCACAAACGCCGCGAAAATCGCAGTATTTGCAGGCGTCCTTGGCAGGAGCGGCGGGCAGGAAGCCGGTCGAGATCGCCTCGCCGATGGTCTTCGCGACGAGTCGCGCGGCGGCGCGTGCGGACTCGTCGAGCGGGATGTCGACCTTCGTGAAGTCACCGGCCGCCGTGCAGTAGTAAAGGCGACCCTCCTTCACGTTGGTGCCGGGGAAGAGCTTCTCGATGGTGAGCGCGTACAGCACCGGCTGGAGGATCTCGCCGCTGGCGATGACGTCGCCCTTCTTCGCGCGGACCTTGCCGGTCTTGTAGTCGGTGGCGCGGAGGCGTCCCGCGTCGTCCTTCTCCACGAGATCGATGGAACCGCGCAGCTGGATCCCGGCGTCGAGGACCACGGGCTCGTCCTTGCTCACGGCGTCCTGCTCGCGGCGGTCCTTCAGGCCGAACGAGAGCTCGAAGTACGCCGGCGTCCACTCCGGCTCCTCGGGCATGCGACGGAGCCACTCGCGGAGATCGGCGGCGATGCCGTCCATGGTGTCGGTCCACACGCGCTCGATGGCCGGGTTCAATCGCTCGTGCTCCTCGGTCGCCACCTCGGCGAGCACTTCGACGAGCATGGCGCGGGCGAACTCGAGGCGTGGCTTGGTGACCGGGAGCAGCGACTCGGGTGTGCCGTCGTCGCGGAGGTGATCGCGGAGGCGCGTGAGCAGCCGGAACTGCACCTCGTGGACGAGCGAGCCGCGCGTCATCGGATCGAGGTCCTCGATGGCGGCCGGCTCCTCGCGCGGCGCGAGACGATGCACCGCGGAGAGAAGGAAGCGGTACGGGCACGCGGCAAAGTTCTGGAGCGCGGTCGGCGAGAACGATCGCTTGTCGAGAGCGTGCTCGCGGATGGCGACGAGCGCCTCCTCCGGCGGATCGACGAGGCCGTCGGCGCCCTTCCACACCTTGAGCCAGCGCCGCCCCCGGAAGCGCAGCGCGCGCGCGAGGTGGTCGTTCGCGGACAGCAGGTAGTGGGCCTCGCCGACCGAATCGCTCTCGCTCTTCACGAGCACCGACTCGAGGAGCGCGAGGTCGTACTCCGCTTCGTCGATGGCATCCTTGCGGAGCGCCGGCGCCGGCCAACCCATGCGGGCCTCGACCTTCTTCGCGGCGTTCTCGGCGAGGTAGTGGAAGTCGCGCAGCTCTCCCTCGGCGACGCGCAGCACTTCGAGGCCGTAAAAAGAGGGCGTTCGTGGTCGCGCCTGCTCGACGTCGACGCGCGGGTAGGAGAGGACCACGCGCCGCGAAGCCGCCCCGACCGCGAGCCGGAGCGCGAGCCGCTCCTCGGCCGTGCGATCGTCGTTGGTGGGGAGGTCGGCGCCGAGGGCCTTGCGCGCGTCGTCGAGGAGCAGCGGGTCCTCGACCACCTTCTGCGGGAAGATCTTCTCGGCGAGGCCGGGGATGAAGACCACGTCGAAGGCGAGACCGCGCGCCTCCTCGATGGTTGCAACATACACCTTTCCGTAGCGACGACCGGACGGGCGTACCACCAGCTGCGAGAGGCGGTTCTCGAGCACGAGCCGGACCTCGGTGACGTCGACGGGGCCGACGCGCGCCATGGGACGAAGCTCTCCGAGCACGGAGAGCACGCGCTCGGGATGCCGGATGGCGCGCGCCGCCAGCTTCGAGAGGCAGTCGATCCAGTCGCCCCAGGTCGCGCCCTTCGCGAGATCCCTCGTAGCGGAGGGGCCGCCAGGAAGCCCCGCGAGCTCGGCGACGATGGGCAGCGCGAACTTCCGGAGCGCGTCGAGCGCCGCGAGATCCCGCCGGACGCTGTCGGCGAGGCCGTCCTCCGCCTTCTTCACGTACGCCTCGAGGTCGTCGGTGAGCTTCGCGTGCAGACCGAGGAGCCGCTTCTGCCAGCGCTCCTGGCCGCCGATGACGGCGGAGTCGACGAGCAGGCGCTCCCAGTGCCGCGGGGCGCGTAGCGTTCCGAATGCGGCCGCGCGATCCTCCTCGGCCACCGGGCGCGCTTCGCCCACGCCGGCGTCCTCACGAGCGTCCTCGTCTTCCTCGGCGCGCCCGCGATCGTCGAGCGCCGACGCGGCTTGTCCGAGGAGCGCGCCGAGCGTCTCCTCGTCGGGCAGAGCGATGCGATCTCCCGCGGACGGCGCTTGCGGCGGAGCGCCGTCGGCGTCCTCGTCGGGCACCTCGCTGAGCGAGAGGTACTCGGCGAAGCGTCGTGCCGAGAGGCCGTCGGCAGCGCAGGCGAGGAGCGCGAGCATCGCGCGGCCCGCGGGATCGGGCTTGCGCGTTCCCCGGGCAAAATAGGCGGGAACGTGCGCGCGTCGCAGCGCCTCCTCGACGTGCGCGCCATAGGCAGGCGCGCGGAGCAGCACGGCGATGCGATCGAGCCTCGTGCCGCTCGCTGCTTCGGCCAGCACGAGCCGCGCGATCTCGACGCACTCGCGGCTCTCGCCGGGCGCGGAGAGGATCTCCACCTCGCTGCCGTCGGCGATCGACAGCGGGGCCTCTCGCACCTGAGCGCTCGCGTCGCCGAAGAGGCCGCCGTGGAGCCGCGCGAGAGGCGACGTCGCGGTCTTGGCAGCAGGCGCGCGATGCTCGATCTTCGCGCCGCGCATCGCCGCCTCCGCGAGCGCGAGCGCGCGATCGTCGCCGGCCGGGAACGTCGCGAAGACCGCCGGCCCGCCGGCGGCGGTCGCCTTGGGCGGCGAAGGTGACGTCAGCGCAGCGACGAAGTCACGCTCGGCGCGCGTGCGCAGCGGCACGTCGACGAAGAGCAGCGCGCCGAGACCTGCCCGCGCCGTCGCGCTCATGGCCGACGCTATCTCGGTGGCGATGGCCAGCGTCCGCGCGCGATCGGCGAGGCCCGCGGCATCGAGCTCGGCGGCGTACGCCTTCACGAGGCGGGCGAGATCCTCGTCGGCCAGGGCCGGCTCGCCCGCGAGGCGCAGCTCGGTGACGGTCCGCGCGAGAGCGCGAGGAAGGCCGGGCAGCTCGCCGATGGGCGCGAATCGCCCGAGCACGCTCCGCTGATCGTGGACGACGCGGGCGCACACCGCCTCGAGCGCGAGACCGGAGGCCGGGACGAGGCCACGACGCGCGAGCTCCGGGCGTGCGAGTCCGACCGCGAGCACGCCGAGCGTGGTGCGCTGCCAGCCGAACGAGGCCCGCGACGTGGGCGCGGCCCCCAGCGCGCGCCTTGCGACCTCGGCGGCCGCCTCGATCGAAGCCCCGACGATGGTGACGTGATGCTCGGTCCGCGCCGCCAGCCACGTGGCTGCGCTCGCGAGGCGCGCCTCGGCGCACGGACTGACGAGAACCTCGGCGCTCATCGACGCGCCGTCATACACGCGCTGCTGCGAGGTCGCTACGGGCGTGCCCCTGGAGCGGCTGTGGATACGCCTGTGGAGAAGCCCGTGCAGAGTGCACGTATCTCGGAGATGCCGTCGACACCGTTCGGCGAGAGCCCGTGCAGCCGCGCCACCGTGAGCGGGGCGACCAGCGACGCGCATGGTCACCATGGATTCGGTAAACGGTAACCGAAACGGTAACTCGAACGAAAAACTGGTAACTGCACTGGCGAAGCCGCATCAATCGATCGCTTATTCTGGTGTTTCGTGGCGTGGCACCCTCCGTGCTCTATCGGTGCTCGGAGGTCATGAACATGGTAACTAAGCTTATGGTCGGCGTCGTCGGGCTCGTTCTCCTGTCGTCAGCGGGCATCGCGTGCAGCGGAAAGACGAGCGTCGCGTCGTCCCCCACGCCGGCGCCGGTCGCGAGCGGCGATCCGGCCACCACCATGCTCCCGCCCGACACCGTCGATCCCGGCGGCACGGGTCCGGCGTATCCAGGGACGGGCTTCCGCGTGCACGAGTGGGGCACGAACACCATCGTCGTCGGCTCCGACGGCTCGATGCAGCGCGGCCTCCAGCACGAGGAAGAAGACCTCCCTTCGTTCGTTTACGACCGCCGCCGCGAAGAGCTCGCGTCGCCGCCGCAGGTGAAGATGGAAACTCCGGTCACCTACTTCTATTCCGACCGCCCGCTCACGGCGACGGTCGGGGTGGGCTTTCCCAAGGGCATCCTCACGCAGTGGTATCCGGCGGTGGGCAGCTTCTGGCCGCCGACCTACCAGGGCAAGGGCGACCCGGTCCTCGATCGCGCCTTCCCGTATTCCACGCCGGAGTGCCGCGCCACGTTCTCGCACGTCGAGAATGGACAGCTCTCGTGGGGGTCGGTCGACATCCTCGCGCGCGACGCGAAGCCGGCGCTGCCCGACGCTCCGCTCGATCGCTTCACGTGGTCGCACGCGCGCGACGTCGCCGCGAACGCGCTCCGCGTGAGCAACGCGACGGCGGCGCAGGACGAACGCTTCCTCTTCTATCGCGGGCTCGGCAATTTCCCGATCGACGTGAAGGTGGCGGCCCAGCCCGGGACGGCCGGGCAGGACGGCGGCCTCGTGCTCTCGAACCTGGACGCCACGCAGAAGATCGGCGCGGTCTTCGTTCTTCGCGTCGCAGAGGACAAGGCGGCCTTCGTCGTGCGAGCGGGCGGGATCGATCCCAGCGGGTCGCTCACCGAGACCGCACCGCCCGCGACGCAGGCGCTCGATGCCTATGCGCAGGACCTCGCGAAGGCCATGGTCACGGAGCTCGACAAGGCCGGGCTCTACCACGACGAATCCATCGCGATGGTGAAGACCTGGGCACGCCAGTGGTTCCGCACGCCCGGCGTTCGCGTGCTCTATCTCGCGCCGCAGGCGTGGACCGATGCGCAGATCCCGCTCACCATCGATCCCGCGCCGCGCGAGCTGGTCCGCGTGATGGTCATGCGTGTCGAGGCGCTCACGCCGGTGCTCGAGCAGGCCGACATCGAGGCGATGGCGAGCCTCGGCGGCACCGATGCTCAGCACGCGCAGGGCACCGCGCACTTCAAGGCGCTCGGACGCTTCGCGGAGCCGCGCCTCCGACGCGCCATCGCGCAGGCCGGCACAGGCGCGCCCGACGGTGCCAAGCAGATGCTCGATGCGATGACCGGCGCCGACGTCAGCGCGCGGGCGGGCGAATAACGAGCCATGCCGGCGATCGACCACGCGCGCTACACCTGCGGCGAGGTGCTGGGCGAAGGCGCCCAGGGCCTGGTCGTGCGCGTGATCGATCGCGAGCGCCCGTCGCTGCCGCTGGTGGCGAAGGTGTCGCGCAGCGCCAGCGACGCGCCCGGCGCGCGGGACGCGCACCTCGAGGGCGAGTTCAGCCTCCTGGCGCGGCTACGCATTCCCGGTCTCGTGCGCGTCCACGACTTCACGCGCGACGCGCGCGGCGTACCGTTCCTGGTCGAGGACTTCGTCGAAGGTGATGACCCGATCCGGTGGGTCGACCGCCGCCCGCCGCACGTCGTCGCGCTCGCCGCAGACCTCGCGGAGACGCTCGCGGGGCTGCATGACGCGGGCTTCCTCCACGGTGACGTGAAGCCTTCGAACGTGCGTGTCGCGCATGGTGGGCGCGCGATGCTCCTCGATCTCGGCGCGGCGGCGGGCCTCCATCGTGCGCAGGCCGCGGCCGCCCCGCTCGTCTACACCGAGGCTTTCGCGGCGCCGGAGCTCCGCGGTGGCGCGGCCCCCTCGGTCGCCACGGATCTCTATGCGCTCGGCGCCACGCTCTGGGCGTGCGCCGCCGGCGCTGCGCCGCCCGACGTCGCCAAGGGCACGCGGACGCTGCGCGACCACGCGCCGTGGGTCACCCCGAGCATCGCTTCGGTCGTCGAGTCGCTCGTCGCCGTGCATCCCGCCGACCGGCCGCGCACGGCTCGCGACGTCATCGCCGCGCTCGGTCGCTCGGCGCCGCGCCCGGGCTGGGAAGGTGGCGCGCGCGGCGCTCACGTTCGCGAGGCCGAGGTCCAGCAGCTCCTGGCGCTCGAGCCGGGGCCGACCCGTCGTCGCGTCGTGCTCGTCACCGGGCCGAGCGGAGCGGGCAAGAGCCATGTCGTGCGCGAGGTGGCGACCCGTGCGCTCCTCGCCGGGCGAGCGTGTCGGACGCTGCGCTTCCCGCTCGATGACGCGACGCTCCTGTCACGTCTCGTGGCCTATCTCCGCGGTGACGACGCCGCTGTGCCGTGGGAGGCAACTGGCGCGATGCTCGTCGTGCTCGACGACCTCCATGCGGCACCGGCGGAGGTCGCGGAGGCCCTCGACGCGTTCCGGTGCATGATGCATGCATCCACCGCGCTCGTGGTGGTCGTGGCAACGACACGCGCGGTGCTCCCAGGGGCCGAGGCGATCGCCCTCGGCCCGCTCCCTCTCGAACGCTTTGCCGCGATGGCGCGCGATCTCGGCGTGCCGCCCGACGATGTCGAGGGACTTCATCGCGAGGCGGAAGGCATGCCAGGGTGGGCGGTGGCCTCTCTCGGCCGCGTGCCACTGAAACGCGACGCGGTGCTGGCGCGCGTGCGCACGCTCGAACCCGCAGCTCGCGACCTCCTCGCGCTCGTCGCGACGATGGGCGGGGTCGTGCCTTCTCACCTCGTGGAAGGGACGGCGTGCGCGGCGCTGTTCGTGGCGGGGCTGCTCACGCGCGAGCGTGAGCTCGTGCGCCTGACGTCCACGCAGCTCGCTCGCGACGTGGCCGACGCGCTCGGCAGTCACGCCGTCGCCGATCGCGCCGCGGAGCTCGCGCTCGGCGAGGACGTGCTGCCTTCGGCGACGCTCCTTGCCACGGGAGGAGCTTCTTCGCCGTCGGCGCGGCGCATCGAGGTGCTCGCGCGCGCCGCGCTCGAGGCCCGTCGCGAGGGCGCTCGCGCGAACGAGATCGACGCACTCCTCGCGCTCGCTGCCTCGCCGGCCGAGCGCACCGCACAGAGACTCGCGAGGCTCGAGCGACTGACGCGCGATGCCGGCACGTCGCGCGCACATCCCCAGGTGCTCGCGTGGCTGGAAGCGGCGGCCTCGGCCGACGCGAAGCTCGCGCCGGTCGCCGCCCGTCGCCGCGCCGAGGAGCGCGCTCGTGCGGGAGACCACGACGCGGCATCCGCGAACGTCGCGCGCGCGCTCGCCGCTGCGCGCGCCATCGGCGATGCCGCAGAGGTTGGCTATGCGCTCGCTACGAAGGGCGCGACGCGCCTGTTCGCCGCCGACTGGGCCGGCGCCGACGCTGCCTTCGCGCAAGCCCGCGACACCCTCGCACCGATGGGCGGTGCCGGCGCTGATCCGCGCGTTCGCGAGGACATCGATGGTGAGCGCGTCGATCGCGAGGAGCTCGCGCGCCTCGAGCACAACGTGGGCGTCGTCGCGCTCTACCGAGGGCGCGTTCCAGCCGCCATCGAGGCCTTCGAGCGGTCGGTGACCCTGAAGCGCGCCCTCGGCGATCGCGCGGGTGTGCGCGCCTGTCTGCTCAACCTCGGCCTCGCGCTCGCTCGTTCGGATCGCCACGACGAGGCGGAGCGGGCGCTCTGCGAGGCAACCGCGCTCGCTCGCTCGCTCGGGCAAGCCGCGGGACATGCGTGGTGTCTCGCAGCGCGCGCCGATCTCGCCGTTCGCCGTGGGCGCGCGCGCGAGGCCGAGGAGCTCGTGGCGGAGGCTGCCGCGATCGGCGACGCCGTGCCCGGCGCCGTACGCGCCGATCTCGTGCTGCTGCGCGCGCAGATCGCGCTGCTCGAGGGCCATGGACGGGCAGCGCTCGCCGCGCTCGAGACACTCGCTGCGCTCGACGGCGACGTGCGCGCAACCGACGCGCTCGTCGATGCGCGCGCTCACGTGCTCGGCGCGCGTGCGGTCCTCGCCATCCTGCCTGTCGATCGCCGCCGGGCGGCGCGTGCAGCGGTGACAGCGCTGCGCCGCGCACGCGCTGCAGGCCTCGCCGAGATCGAAGGCGAGGCGACGGCGGCGCTGCGCAGCGCCCGCCGCAGCCCCGCGGCGCGTATTTTCGAGCCCGCAGTCCACGAGGAGAACGCCATGCCGTCGATGCGACAAGAATCGCCCCATCGAGATGACGATGCCTCCTGGCAGATCATCGAAGCCCTCGCGCGCGAGCCCGACCCCATCACCGCGCTCCTGAGGCTCGCAGCGCTCGTGCTCGGCGAGTCACGCGCGGAGCGCGCGTTCGTCGCTGCGCTGGACGACGGCGGACGCGTCGTGCGCGCCTGGGGCGTCGACATCGACGGCCTGGCGATCGCGCAGTCCGAAGAGCGCATCGACGCCGAGAGCGTGGAGGCCGCCCGGCGGCGCGGCGCGCCGCTCTACCGCGCCGATCTGTCGACGCGCGCCGGCCGCGGTGCTCGTCTGGTCGTCGCGGCCGCTCACGCAGCCGTGATCGTGGAGCATCGCTTTGCGACCGGGGCGTTCGACCACGTCGAGGAGCAGACGGCCACGCGCTGGCTCGTGCTGGCGGAGGTCGCGGTGCGGCTCGTCGGCGCGAGCTTGCCGGCGACGACCAGCGCCGCTCCGGCCCGGCCCGCGGTCGCGCTCGCGCTCACGTCCTCGCCTGCGAGCACGGGCACGAGCACGAGCGCCGGCGTGTTCTCCACGGCGGTCCCGCGCCGCGAGGCAGCCCGCGATTTCCCGGAGATCCTCGGACGGAGCCCGGCCCTCCGCCGTGCGCTTGCGCAGCTCGACGCCGCGATCGATACCGATCTCCCGGTCGTCGTGACCGGCGAGACCGGCACGGGCAAGGAGCTGTTCGCGCGCGCGTTGCACGTCCACGGGCAGCGCAGCGCGCATCCGTTCGTGACCGTCAACTGTGCCGCCATCGCCGACGCGCTCTTCGAAGCGGAGCTCTTCGGCCATGCCCGCGGCGCGTTCACGGGCGCGGACCGCGCGCGTCCCGGCCTGCTCGCGCGCGCCGAGGGCGGTACGCTGCTCCTCGACGAGGTCGGCGAGCTACCCCTCGCTCGGCAGGCGACGCTCCTGCGGGCGCTCGAGACGCATCGCTACCGGGCGGTGGGCAGCGATGACGAGCGCGCGTTCGACGTGAGGATCGTCGCGGCGACCAATCGCGATCTCGACGCCGCCGTGGAGGAGGGGACCTTCCGTCGTGATCTCCTCTTCCGGCTTCGCGTCCTCGAGATCGTCGTACCGTCGCTCCGCGATCGTGCGGGTGACGTCGACCTCCTCGTGCGTCATTTCCTGACCAAGGCTGGCGCACGCGCGACGCTCTCGCCGTCTGCGCTCGAGACCCTCGAGGCCTACCCGTATCCGGGGAACGTTCGCGAGCTGCTCCACATCGCGCAGCGCCTCGCCGCTGCGCGCGTCGAGCTCGTGGAGGTCGCGCACCTGCCGCGCGCCGTTCGCCTGGGCGTGGCGGCCCGGGAAAAGACCGCCGCGCAGCCACGAACGAGCACCGAAGAGGAGCGCGCCGAGGTGGAGGTGGCGCTCCGGCGGACCGACGGAAACATCAGTCGTGCCGCGGTCCTCCTCGGCCTGTCGCGTCATGGCCTCAAGAAGAGGATGCTCAGGCTCGGACTTCGTGCCAGAGCAGGGGGAGACGCATGATCGGCGCACGTTCATCGATAGCTCCTCCGCGTGCCGCGCTCGCCACCCTCCTCGCGCTCGCCGGCATGGTGGCGTGCGGCGGTCGCTCGGATGCCACGCCGAGCGGCACGGCTCCGTCGGTCACCGCCGACGGCGGACCCGGGCCCGCCGCAGCCACGTGTGACGCGTCGAGCGCGACCGACATCGCCGTGTCGAGCACCGACCTCAACGGCTTTCCTCCCTACGCGGTGGCCGGTTGCACGCTCGCGTACGTCAGCGCCGCCGGCGACCTCGTCGTCCGCGATCTCGCGGCCGGCACCGAGGCCGTCGTCGCGCCCGCGACCGAGCGTCCTCGCCGGCCAGCCGCGTCCACCACGCTCGTCGCGTGGGAGGCCGACGAGGACGGTCGCTCGGTGGTGCGCATCCGCACTGGCGGCGTCGTGCAGACCGCGCGCGGTGCGTTCCAGTCGGCGGGCGAGCCACGAGCGAGCGGCGCCAGCGTGGTCTTCACCGCGTGGAACGGGCCGACCGCGGCGGACGACACCGACGTGTGGCTCTACGACGTGAGCGACGCCGAACCGCGCGCGCACCTCGCCGTCGGCGGGCCTGGTCAGCAGCGCTTCGCCGACGTGTCGAGCGACTACGTCGCGGTGAGCGACTTCGGCGAAGACCCCGACCTGCGCTTCGACAACGACGGCAAGGATCTCGCCGACGTCGTCGTGCTCGAGCGCGCCACCGGTCGCCTCCTTCCGCGCCGACTCGCGGGCAAGCAAGCCTTCCCGATGCTCGCCGACGGCGGTGTGCTCGCGTATCTCGACTGGAGCGGCATCCATCCCGAGCCGAAATTCGTCGGCTACCAGCTGCGGAG
>JAYTZB010001212.1:0-1582 GCA_043742085.1 Polyangiaceae bacterium | reverse complement strand
CGCCGTCGAAGCGCCGGTGCCGGATGATCAGCTCGAGTCCGAAGGCATGATCGGCGACGTCGCCGCGGCGCACGACGAAGCGGAATGAACATGGGACGGTCGCTTCATGCGCTGGTCTTGCTCGGCGCGGCGATGGCCGCGCTGGGTGGGGCCGCGTGCGCAGCGCCGGATGCGAGCGAAGCCGACGCCGAGCAAGGCGACGACGCGCTCATCGGCGGCAAGGCCGCGAGCGCGACGCAGTTCCCGGCCACCGTCTACTTGAAGAGTGGCTGCACGGCGACGAAGGTCGCGCCGAAGCGGCTGCTCACGGCTGCGCACTGCGTGCTCGACCCGGCCACGGTGAGCCTTCGCTTCCCCAAGGGCTCGAGGATCTCGATCGCGCGCGAGCCCAGCAAGGGCTACGCGGACCTCGAGGTCGCTGCGGTCGACGTCCATCCGGCGTGGCTCAAGGCCTGCGAGGATGCCTACTGCGCGGCGTCCTCGGTGACGGCGCGCCTCGACGCGGCAGACGTCGCGGTGATCGAGCTCGCGACGGATCTCGCCGATGTTCCTGTGGCGACGGTGGCGTCGGCGCCGCTCACCGCGGGTGAGCGCGTGACCGTGCTGGGCTTCGGCTGCACTGCGGGCGTTCTCGTGCCGGACACGCGCGACGCCCTCACGCTGAGGTACGCGGAGACGCGGCTCGTGCCGGCGGACCGCGCGGTGCACGACGGAAGCGCGGTGCTCGCCGCCGACGTGCCGCAGGTGGCAGGCATCTACTCGCTGACCGCGGGCCCGGGCGCGGCGCGATCGAAGGTGGGCCTGTGCCCAGGTGACTCCGGCGGTGCGCTGTACGCGAAGCGCGATGGCGTGCTGGTGGTGGTCGGCGTAAACGCGAACTACACGCTGGGCCCGGAAGCGAAGGACTCGGTCGGGCTGCCGATCACGAACTGGCACACGCGCCTCGACGATGCGTCGCGGCATGGCGTGGGCGCGTGGTTGAAGGCCGTCGGCGTCACCGTGAAGTGAGCTCCTGCTCCCGCTCCCGCGCTGTCTACCGGAGATAGACCCAGCGCCCGTTGGCGCTCACCTCGAGATGAAAATGATTCCTGTGCGGCCAGTTGAAATCCGGCGTCAGCAGCACGTTGAACAGCTGCGCCTCCGCCGCTTCGCACACGATCTTCCGTAGCGTCACGGCTTGCGGCGGCAGGCCCGTCGTCGACGCCGCGTTCGCGGTGCACGGCTTGCTGCCGATGCGCCCGTGGAAGTCCTTCTCCACGCTGAGCGTCTGGCCGTCGCGGGTCTTGAAGATCGCGGCGTCGATGGCGAGCGCGCCGCTGTGCCTGCGTCCCGCGCCGTTGAGGACCTGCTTCGCGGGCGGCGGCCGATACACCGAGTAGTGCACCACCTCGACCACGTCGTACCGCGTGAGGACGCGCGCCCAGTCATCGAGCGCCAGGACGAGGCGGCAATCGTAGATCTCGTAGGGGGACGTGCGTCGCTGCGCGGCCGGAAGCATCGAGTGGAAGTCGACGCCGGCGATCGCCCCTCTCAGCCGCAACGGCGCGATCACGCCACGTGTCTCGCCGACGCGCTCGTACGC
>JAYTZB010001211.1:0-2597 GCA_043742085.1 Polyangiaceae bacterium | reverse complement strand
GCAGAAGCCCATCTGCTCCATCATCTCGATGTCGTAGAGGGTCCGCTGCTCGAGGCGCTGCTTCTCGACGAAGCGCACCGACTTGTCGAGGAAGTCGAGCCGCTCGCGGAGCTCGTCGCGGATCTGCGAGACCGCGCGGCGCATCTGCTCCTGCGGCGTGACGTAGTGGGAGCCGGGAAAGATCGCGTAGCGATCGAGGTTGCCCTTCGCCTTGCCGCGGATGGGATCGACCTCGCGGATCGCCTCGACCACGTCGCCGAAGAACTCGATGCGGACGGCGGTGTCGGACTCGTACGCGGGGAACACCTCGACCACGTCGCCACGCACGCGGAACGTGCCGCGGTGGAAGTCGATGTCATTTCGCTCGTACTGGATGTCGACCAGCATGCGGAGCAGGTTGTCGCGGCGGTACTCCTCGCCGACCTTCAGGTCGATGAGGAGGCCGGCGTAGCTCTCCGCCGAGCCGATGCCGTAGATGCAGCTCACGCTGGCGATGATGATCACGTCGCGACGCGAGAGCAGCGCGCGCGTCGCCGAGTGACGCATGCGATCGATCTGGTCGTTGATGATGGCGTCCTTGTCGATGTACGTGTCGCTCGACGGGACGTAGGCCTCGGGCTGGTAGTAGTCGTAGTAGCTGACGAAGTACTCGACTGCGTTCTCGGGGAAGAGCTCCTTCATCTCGCCATAGAGCTGCGCGGCGAGCGTCTTGTTCGGCGCCATGATGAGCGTCGGCTTGCCGTACTTGGCGATCACGTTGCCGACCGTGAAGGTCTTGCCGGATCCCGTGATGCCGAGGAGCACCTGGTGCTTCTCACCTTGCTCGAGCCCGCGCATGAGCTGCGCGATGGCCTGCGGCTGATCGCCCTTCGGCTCGAACTGCGTGACCAGCTTGAACGGACTATCGGCCATGACGAACGCGGAATCATGCGCGTCCGGGAGGCCACGTGGCAAGGCGAACGAGCGGCAACCATCGCCGCGTAGTGTCAACGGTTTGTCAGTATTGAAAGGCTTGGTAGGCTCCGCTCCCGGCTCGCATGGTTGCCAGCAGCAAGAAAGCCATCACCCTGCGGCCGCCCCCGGCTGCCCCTCCTCGCGCCACGGCTCCCCACCCCGCCGCGGTCACGCGCCGCGGGCGCGGGAGCATTCCGCCCGCCGCCGGGAAGGCCGAGGCATCAGCAGCGAAGGCGACGGTCGCGTTCCTCGGCCTCGGCGTCATGGGACGCCCCATGGCCGCGCGCATCGTCGAGGCGGGCTTCCCGGTACGCGTCTACAACCGCACGCGCGGACCGGAGAAGGCGCTCGCGAAGCTCGGTGCCACGGCGTGCCTCTCCCCCGCCGACTGCGCGGACGGCGCAGACATCGTCATCACCATGTTGAGCGACGCCGAGGCGCTCGCATCGGTGCTCGAAGGCCGTGACGGCGTGCTCGCCACGTTCGCCCGCGAGCGTCGCAAGCCGCGACCGGTCCTGGTCGACATGTCGACCATCGGGCGGAAAGCCGCCATCGCCGCCAGCCTCCGCGCCGAGAAGTACGGCGCGCGCTTCGTCGACGCGCCGGTCAGCGGCTCGGTGCGACCGGCGCGCAGCGGCGAGCTCGTCGCGTTGATGGGCGGGTCGATGAAGTCGGTCGAGCGCGTACGCCCGGTCCTCGCCACGCTCTGCAAGAAGGTCATCCACGCGGGCGGCGTCGGGCAGGGACAGGCGTTGAAGGTGGTGCTGAACGGCATCGGCGCGCACCACTTCGTCGCGTTCACCAGCATGCTCGCGCTCGGCGAGCGCGCCGGCCTCGCGCGTGACGTGCTGCTCGATGCCTTCACCACCGGCGCCTTCGCCACACAAAGCTACGTCGGCAAGCGCGACAAGGTGCTCGCGCGCGACTACAGCCCCGACTTTGCGCTCGCGCTCGCGCTCAAGGACTGCATCTTGAATGGGGCGCTTCAAGACGAGGTCGGCCTCCAGCTACCGGTGCTGAAGGCGATCCGACGTGAGATCGAGGGCGGCGTCGCCGAGGGTCTCGGCGAGCTCGATCTCTTCGCGCTCGAGAAGCACTACACGAAGCGCTGAGCCGCTCGCGCGCTCAGCGGGTCCCGTGCTCGAAACGCCAACGGGTCGCCGCCTGGGTCGCCAGGACATAGTGTCGTAGGACGAGGGAATCGGGTCGCCCACGTTGCTCGCGACGAGGGAGGGCGCACTTCGACTTTCATTCAGGCGAGTGGCCCGAGATCGTGCGCACGAACGACAACGACGGCTTCATTGCCTATCTCTCGTCGTCGGCATTCAACGGTGGAAAGCCTGACAGCATCTCCTTCGACCGCAGAACAACCCCGTCAGCGTCAACAACGGCTCCGATAGCGAAGACAGCGCCGCAGCGCTGGTGACGGGCGCGCACGACATCGACTATGTCGGCGCTCGTGACGTGACTCGAACGCGTCGCGTATCGCCCGGCCAGGATCTGAAGGCGGCGCTCGAGGCGCTGCGCCCGGGCGACACGCTGTTGGTCGACCCCGGCACCTACGCGGTCGGCGGGATCAGCCCGCGTCTGACGAGAGGGTCAGTGTCAGCGCGGATCGTCGTTCGCGGAACCGACCCCGGACA